>JBGSIR010000228.1:0-30971 GCA_041742415.1 Fimbriimonadaceae bacterium
GCATCCGGCGCGCCGATGCGGTGCCTCCAGTCCGCTTCCGTGCGCAGCGCAGGCCCGCTGTGCCGGCGGATCATCGCGTCGAAGACCGGCTCGAATTCGTGAAGCTCAGTCAGCTCAGCGCGGCGGATCGGAAGATCAGAATGGACCCGGGGCAGGCACGACTCGCGAGCCTCAAGGCTCCACCGCCACCCGCAGGCCTCATAGCCAAAGGCGCGATAGAAGGACTCGCGGAAGCCAAAGAGCGACGAAATCGCATAGCCCTCCTCCCGCGCATAGCGCAGGGCGCCCTCCATCAGGGCTCGGCCTGCACCGTGGCTTCGAAAAGGCACCAGCGTGCCCACCGCAGCGATGCCCGCCGAGCGCAGAGTCCGGGCGCCCCGAACCATCATGAAATCGTGGATGCGGCAGGCCGCCGCCGCTTGCCCCGCATCGGTGCGCAGGATCATGGGCAGGCGGCCGGGCGAGACCGTCAGCGTCTCTTCGGGCCCCGGCGCTCTCCCAGAATAAACCCAGGAGAGCACCTCAAGCACGTCGGCATGATCATCGGGGCCGGCAGCCGAAAATCGAAAGCCCATTCCCCGAATCTACCGCGCTTCAGACCGGCAGGCCGCGGTCTTCCTTGCCAATTCCCAGCACAAAGCTGCTCTGAATGCGGCCGACTTCCGGAATGGCGCTCAGCTTTTCTCGCACCAGCACTTCATAGGCCGCCATGTCGCTCACCAAAATGCGGAGCATGAAGTCATATTCCCCGCTGATGTTGAGGCACTCGACCACCTCGGGCACGTTCATTACGGCCGCCACAAAGCCATCCAAAGGCTTGTCCTGGTGCAGCTTCAGGCTCACATGCGCGATGACCATGAGGCCATAGCCCATGGCGCGGCGGCCCAAAACCGCCTGGTAGCGCTCAATGACCCCGGTCTTCTCCAGCTTGCGAATGCGCTGAAGGATGCTGGGCGGCGACAGGCCGATCTGACGCGAGACATCGGCGTTCGTCACGCGCCCGTTCTCCTGCAGAAGGCGGAGGATCTGCAGGTCCACCTCATCAAGCTGGACCTTCCCCATTGAACTTCCCCCTGAACTCATTCCTGGGAGTCTGCCCCAATTTATGAGCAAAGTCGCCCCCCGCCCGGGCGCCCGCAGAAAATCAGGCCTAATGCCCGATTTGTAAATCACCGCCCAGGCGGGCTGGTATCATCTCTCCTCGCTGCGCCCCGGTCGTCTAGCGGTTTAGGACATCGCCCTCTCACGGCGAAGATCGCGGGTTCGAATCCCGTCCGGGGTACCAATCACCAGTTTGGGCCGAATCACCACCAAATCCCTTGCGCTCAGCGTTCTGTTTAAGCAGGGTATCGAAAGGTTCTCGCAGGCAAACCTGCACTTTTCCGTCCTTCAGGCTGGCGATTTCGATCAGTTCCAATAGGATGTTGTGCTTGGTGTCGGCATCAGCCGCTTTGAACCTAAGTGGTGCGGCCTGGCTCAGTTCCAATATGCGCAGGCCAAGGTCATAGTAAGAGGCCTCAGTCTTGTCGAGCGCCGTCGATTGCACCGACAGATACGCCAGCTCAGCATTCAGCTTCTTACGCAGCGTCTCGTAGGTGTCCTCCGACATCCGGTCGGCGATCCGGTCCAGGTACATCCGCTCCAGCGTGGCGCGGATTTTTGCGGATTCTGAGGCGATGCGGGCCATATTGGCGCGGCGCATCTCGGCTTCATCGGCCAAGCTTTCTCTGAGCGCAGCCTTGAGACTCTCCAGGTTTTCCGGCGAGAGCACCAAGCCTTCGAGCAGGGCGGCGAATTGATCCGTGAGCGCTTCTTCTCGAACCACCTTCTTGCCCGGGCAGGTTCGGTCGCGCATTCCCGTGCACCGGTAGTACACGTAGTGCTCCTTTTTGATCTCAGCCGTGATCGAGCATCCGCAGTAGGCGCATGTCATCAGGCCGCGATAGCTGAAGGAGCGGGCAGTCCCAAAACCCCGGGTGGTGGTGCGTCCATGCATGATCTTTTGCACTGCTTCAAAGGTGGCCGCGTCCACGATGGGGGCGTGAATGCCAGGATACTCGGAATCATTCCAGCGAACAATCCCCACATACACCGGATTGTCAAACATTCGCGCAATTGAGCTTCGTGCAAGATTGTTGCCTTTGCGCGTTCTGAGGCCAATCGACTTGCCAAGGGCTGCAGCGCCACTGAGCGACACGGATCCCGAGGCGTACTCTGCAAACACTCGGCGGACCAACGGAGCCATCTCGGGGTCTGGCTCAATCACCTTGCGGTGGCCGTCCGTGGTATTGCGATAGCCAACCGGCGCAACGCTTGGAAAGATGCCTTGCCGCGCTTTTTCGGCCATGCCTTTGCGGACCTCTTCGCGCAGGTTATCGCTAAAGTGCTTGGCCAGGCACACTTTGATGGAGTGAATAAAGCGGTCGTTGGAACGGCTGTCTGGCCCGATGACGATGCTCTCCTTCACAAAGTGCAGCTCTGCTCCCAGCTCGTCCACTTTCACCATGTCGGCAAAGTTGCGGTAGAGGCGATCCGTCTTCTCGCAGATGATCGGCAGCTTCTCGTCTGATTCAGCCACTTGGGCGATCATTTGACCGAAGGCCGAGCGGCCAGCCTTTGCGCCGCTTTCGGAGTCCACAAACTCACCGGCGACGGTCAGCGACTTGTCGGCGGCATACTGCCTGAGCAGCGCGAGCTGGGCATCAAGTGAATACCCTTCTTCGCGCTGCTCAACCGTGCTGACGCGGGCGTACAGAACGCACTGCGCGGGTTTGGTGGCTTGGCGTTTGGACATGTCCCAAAGGTGCAGACGAAGCGTCGATGTCAACAGAATCGAGGAGGAGCATCAGTCGAGCAAGCCGACCAATTTCGGCCTTCGAAAAGGGCCGCTGGGTTCGATTGGGGCCGGATTGCCGCCGAACCGGACTGCTCATCAGGATACCTCCCCGCCGCGTGATCGTCCCTCAGAACGAAATCTTGCGGGTCCTCATGCGGGTGTCAGTCGTGGTGGTCTCGTCAACGCCGTAGGTGACGCCAAGAACCTTTTTGGCCGTGGACACGGTTCGCTTGTCGATTACCGTTTCGGTAGAAGTGATTGACGACTTGCCCAACATCGAAACGAAGAGCAGGCCGCAGAGCGCGGGGTCTTGCTTCGCGAGTTCAGCAAAGGCCTCTTGCAGGCCACGCTGCAAGGCGGCTTGTGTATCCATCGGGAGGATTTCCTGAGCTTGCTTTTCAGCTCGCTCCAGCTGCTGGCGAACGGACAACGGGATCGTAGACAGGTCTTTCATTGGGTTAGCTCCAGGCCCCCACAGCGGGGACACCGAATTCTTCAAAGGTCGAAGTAATGTGCTCGAAGGCACAGTTCGACGGGGTGAGACCGAGCAGGCGCGTTGAGCGAACTTTGCCCGGCGAGAGGGTGAGCAGGCGAAACGTGGGCACACCCCACAGTTCTTGGCACTTGCCTGAATTCACAAAGATCTGATAGGTTTTGAGCTTTTCCTCGAACTTGGCGGGAGCCACATGGCCAAGGTCCACTTCAACCGCAAGCCAACGATTGTGATCAATCACCGCCACACCGTCTGGCCGTATCTCGTGCCGCGTTCCTGCGCTGTAGAATGCCCGCCGCAGCTGCTGCTCAAACTTCCAGTGCTGAGCGCCGCGAGCCATCAGCCGGATGCGGGTGTTGGTGGTGCACAGTGCGTGCTGCACAAAGCGGGGGGATCCACTCCGCCCTGCAACCAATGCACCGACGCGCTCACCCACCAGCTCCGCCGCCTTCGACGTGACCATGTGCATGCTCTGGCTGAAAAATGGCGTGTCCAGCCGCCGAGCCAGGCCGATGTCACTGAGCTGGCGAAGTCGTCGATTGGCCCGGGTGATGGTGTTGAAGTAGCCGAGCGCGATCACCTGGTCTCGGGTGAGGACGTGGCTCAAGGCGATGTCCTTCAGCAGCCTGATGTCCCGGGTGGTCAGTTGCACAGCCAGTCCTCCAGCGCCGAACTGGGCGAAGATTTGGGAGTCGTCTGCTTGGAGGCAGTGTCTTCGCCACCAGGGCTGAGCCGGTTCCACGCCTCGGACTGCAGCATCCGGGCCTCTGACAGGCTGGATACGTACTTGCCTTCACCGGGCATGTAGTGCCGAGGTCCACTCGGGTCATGCACCATGAAGACAATGTCCGGGCGACCTCGGTTGAATTCCTGAAACGCCTCGCGAACCCAGCCTTCGGGAGCATGGTCATCGCTCCAGCGCATACGGCAGACCGTCTTGAACTGAGCCCCACCATATAAGTGCGGCAGGGTGGTGTCGAACACGTCGATGGCCCATCCACCTTCCTGCACGGCCAAACCCATCAGGCAGCGCAGCTTGCCGCGAACCTCGCTGGATCGATGGTTGAACACCGACGAGATCCGGCCATCACTGAGCGCAAAACCGGCTTGGCCGTCTTTCGTGAGAAAGAAGCGCATGTGCGTGCGCTCCTTGGGACTGGGAACGTCGGCGCAGCGTCCGGCAGGACCATGCGATTTGAGCGCTTCGATCAAGCGAGTGCGATAGATCTGGATGGCTGACTTGGTGGGAACCAGCTCAAAGATGGAGAAGCTGGGAGATTGGCTGGCCTTGCAGTGCTGAGCGAGTTGCTTGGTAGGCTGAATCGCCCGATGAATCGTCGAGCCATACAGTGTAAATGGAGTGGGCTTGGCCGTCGCTCTCGGGTTTTCGTAAACCACGGCAGCAGCCGGCGCATGGGCAGATGCGGAATCGACGCGCTCAACCACTTGGTCAGACCGGCGAGCCGTTCGCTGGGACATCTCGATCACCTGCGAATCCCGATAGATGGCGTCCAGCAGTTGGCGCGTGGCTGATCCAGACTGAAAGGCCTGCTTGATTGGCTCGTTCAGCTCAACCACCTCCGGCGTATAGCCCTTCACCCACATCAAGGCTTCACCGGGCGGCATGTTGTTCAGGTCCACCTCGTCCGGGTGAACGCCAACGTCCTTGCACATCGTGCTGGCGTCCTCACGGCTGCAGCGAAAGGTGAACTTGACCCCAACGTTGCCGAGCACCTGGGAGCGCATCTTGGGATTCAGCTGCTTCAGCGTCTGATGAGCCAGGCAGCACGAAACGCCAAACCTGCGCCCCTCCGAAAAGATGGCGTCAAAGTCCTGATCCGAAAAGTGCTCAAACTCGTCGGCGTAGAGCCGAACGGGATTCCGCCGATTCACTGGCTGGTCTGCGCGACTGAAGACTTCGCGGCAAATGTGCGACATTATTATCGCGCCGATCATTCGGGCCGACTTGTGCAGCTCGTGGATGGCGAGCGAAATGAGCGTGATGCTGCCCGGCGTGTCCAGCCGCTGGCCAAAGTCGATAGGGCTGGGGTGGCTGAGCACCCGCATCATGGTCTCGGTCGAGAACAGTAGACTCATCTTGTTCATCGCCGGAAGCTGCAGCGCGTTCTTGGCCGACTGATCCAGCCCCTGAAAGCGCCGCCAGAACCTGCAGGCGGACTCGTTGGAGCACTTGGAAAGCACTCGTTCGAGAAACGCCGGATCTACAGACAGGTCCTCAAAGCGGGTGATTCGCTCACCGGCGTATGCCAGCGCCATCAGGCCGCACCAAATCGTCTCGCCGAGCTGGACACCCCACGACTCCGATATCGCCTCCAGCGCCTCCGAGACGTTCAGAGCCGAAAAGTAGGGCTCACCCCGGCCACCGAGCGGATTGAATCCATGCGGCCGTTTCTTCTCACCCAGATCGAGCAGGCGGATGCGCTTGGCGTCCACTTCGGCGGCGGCGCACATATTCAGCACGGCCTTCACCAAGTCGCCGCGCGGGTCGATCACCACGATGGAGTGACCCTTGAACATGTCGCGGAAGATGAGGCTCAGGAACAGCGTCGTTTTGCCGCTGCCCGTGCCACCTAGGGCCAGCAGGTGCGTCTTCAGCATGTCGTCGCTCAGCGAAATCAGCTGGTCGAGCGGCGACGAGGAAGACAGCTGCCAGTCCTTGGCCACGCCGATGGGATAGTCCTCAATTCTGCCGCTTTGGTGCATGGCCTTCCGTCCTTATCAGGAGGCTGACCGAATGGCGCACGACTGGGAGCTCGAAGAGGTGTCCTTTTTAGGCAAGTCTAAACGCGGCCCCGAAAATTTTGAGTCTCCCAAATGGCGGCAGAAGACCAAGGACGCATTCAAGCGGGCACTGATCACCGCCTACCGGCTCGAGCACGGCGTCACCAAGATGAAGGACATCGCTGGCGTGATCGACGCCGATGTCGGCAACATGTCGCCGGGCCGGTTGAGCCAAGTCCTTTCGGACAGAGACAACCTCAAGCAGGCCACCATCCTCAAGCTCATTCACCCCATCAAGTCCTATGAGAACCGAAGAGCTGTTCTGTGGGCGTACATGAGCGACATGCTCTCACGAGTCGAATGGCAATACGAGGATGTTCAGGGCTTCGGTGAATCTCTCACTCCCGACAAAGTGGAAGCCCTGAGGCGAGATATGAAGCTCGGAAACTATCACCGAGTCATCGTAGCGGCGCTGGAGGCAGCCACGGTTGATGCCCCTTCAGACCTTAAATATCGCACCTTTCTTTTGGGCATTGTCTCGGCAAGTCAGCTTGATATCCCCGGATACGGAATGGTTCTGGTCCGCACACTCATCGAATACGCCACCGAACAGAACCACCTCGACGCCCTTGCCTGCGCCCACTACTACCGGGCGCAACTGCTCGCTCAAACGTGTGTCTATCCCACCAAGACCATCTTGGCGATCAATGAGCAAGCTCACCAGACGAGGCTGCGTTATGAGCATGAAGGCGGCAATATCCAGACACCGTTGGCGTCATACGGCCTGCCCGATATTCGTTTTCAACGCATCGGGATTCAGGTGGCCCACTGTGAACGCTATCCCGGCGAATGCAAACGAGAGGCGCTCACTCAGCTGCTCAAGGAGTGTCAGCAGCTCGAATCCGAGAGACCGAAGCGCCCGTCACCCGTAAGCATTCAGTCACGGCTGGCGAGAATCGAGTTCCTCTTGGATCAGCCAGTTCGTGCCCTTGATGACCTTGAAGAAGCCTATCTCAACATGGATCCCAATGATCGTATGCGCCGTGACCAATTCATGCTGATGCGGGCCAGGTCAATTCGAATGACGTCAACACCAGAAGCCACTCAAGCCTACGCCATGGATGCCATGAACTCCATGTCCATCCATCAATCAAGAAGTATCTTTAGAATGCTGGACTTGGAAATCCTCCACAGCGCCGAGGAGCAGATCAAAACGGTAGTGTAGTTCCCGCCCACCCACCCTGTTGTGGGCTCATTGCTGCAACGGTTGCGGGGTTGCAGCGGTACGACCAAACCCCCGACTAACCCTAGTCGGGGGTTTTGAACCTAATTCAGGGCATTTTGGGCTCAACCTTCTTTCTTTATTCTGTCTCGCTCACTCAGCACACCCAGTGCTTCCCTCACTCACCAGAATTAAGAAATCGTCGCATGTGGACAGCGAGGGTGGGGGCGGCTGTCTTTATTCTTTTTCTTTGTATTATGTTGCTGTCCGGTTTCCATGCGGTTTGGTGTCTGCTTTTGCGCGTCGCTTGTGCGCCTCGGGACGCAGGTTGTGGATAAGTCCTTGCCGGGTGAGCGATGCCAGCGCTTTGGCAATGGCGTCGTGGCCTCTACCGGATCGTTGGATCAAAGTCCGGTAGGTCAGCAGCGTCGGCTTGTTGTCGTGCTGCCAGCCACTCGTCTGGCGAATCAGAATCAGCATCACCCTCAGCTCGGTGTCCTTCAGCGTGGGCAGCAGGTGATCCAGAAGATGATTCGACACTTTGGTCCACCGGCTCGAAGGCTTCGGCAAGTTCGTTTTGAGAACGGGCATAGTAAAACTCCTTTGGGGGTGAGTAGTCCTTGCGGATCGACTCGATTATCATTGCTTCTGGTCGCTTGGCCTTGCGGTATGGCAGGTACTCCAGCTGGAGTTCGATGCGCTCCAGCGGATACTTCCACAGGAGCTCAACCACGCCATCCTTGGAGACACCCACCAGGTGCAGCCGTTTGGCCAGCTCGATCTTCTTCTCCATGCTCATCGGGCTCCTTCCATTTGAACGAATGACCGGGCGCGGGCTCCAAGCTCTTCGAGGTGGGCAAAGAACTGATAGTCCACATCACCCTTGGGGCGAACACCGATGCCGAGGTTCGACAGGCGAGCCGCCAGGCCGTCGCCGTCGATGACCACAATGCGGGCGGCGGTGTAGGCGTCTTTGTGCTTGGCCACCATGCGCGAGAGCGGATAGGGCGAGACGATGATGCCAATATCGGCTCGGGTGCGCAGGACGGCGCCAGCCAGCTCGTCGAGCATGCGAAGGCGTATGGAGTCGTTGATCACCTTCACGATGACCTTCACCGGCACCGTGCCAAGCGTTGACTCACACAGCAGCTCGTGGCCGCCGAATCGCGACTTCTGCTTCACGTGGCGTCGATCCAGAATCTGCACGTCGCCGTAGCCGGAACGGGCCAGCATCTTGGTGGTGACCAGCAGAAGCGAGTGCAGCGAACAGGCTTTGAGCGTAGCGGAAAGCTCGTGGTTCTTCATTTGGCACCTCCTTTGGCCGTGGCTTTGTAGCCTTTGGGATAGCGCGAGGTGACCCACCGGCCAGGACGCACGTCGGCAAAGGCCGGCTTAATGTCGCCGAATTCATCCATGGCGTTGCCCGGCAGGCAGCCTTGGCACCCCATGAGGTCGCAGGTGTGCGGTGTTAGGAAGCGGCCAAGCTCAGCCACCAGCTCTCTGGGGTCGATCCGGTAGCCCACCGTGGCCTCCAGCGCCGTGGTGACGCGAGCCACCAGGGCGAACGACGGATTCATCTTGCCGTTGATCAGCCGAGAGATCGACGACGGACTAACTTTGGCATCGGCAGCGAGCCGAGCCACGCCACAAAAGGCGTATCGATTTGTGTGAGCCATCACATCGGCGATGCGATTGATGGTCGGCCCGAAGGCCTGCTTAGGGGGTGTGTTTTTCATGCATCTATTGCAACACACCGAACAAAAGCCGCACAAGTGGTAGAGCGTCGATGCAACGCGTGCACGTCTTGATTGTCATGACTTCAGAATGTTTTCATGATGTTTTGAAAGTGAGCTCCTAGAGGGCTCAGACGCATTGACAGAATTTGAGTGACCATTTATGATGCAGGCGTGGACATTTCTCAATTCACCCTCGGCAATCGTGACAGCGGTGGCCCGCTGGATCGGCAACGCATCCTTTGGATGATTGAATCCCCGGTCGAAGAGCCGGATAGATCAGAAATGAAGGGCCTGATGGACTTCTTTGAGCAGTTTCATGCTGGCAATGACCCCGCAATCCTTACCTTTCGGCAGTTGACGCCTCAAGAAGAACACCACATCTACAACCACCTCGAGCTCTGGGTGTCCACTATTAGGTCACGAAGTGCCAATGAACTCGAGGGGTTCAGATTCAGTATGGTTGATGGGTCCGTGATCGGGCAGCTGCTTGAGACACACAGCAACAGAGTTGGTTCAACCATCCCCCAAAACGACCCTCAATACTTGAAAAGTATGACTCTTACTCTGATTCGAATGTCACGAATGAGTCTGCGTGGTCAACCTGGCGAAAGAAATTCACTGAACACCAACCATGTTCTCCTCATCTTCCTGATCCAAGAGTATCCGCTGTCACATCGAGATCTCTGATTCGGAACCTACTCTCAGAGCCCCGCCACCTCGGCGCGGGCTCCATTTTTGTATTGCACCAATGCACCCGATTTTGCTAAGCCTCCACGAGGATGAAAAGATTGCTGCATGTGGCTACCAACCCCGAGTATCTCCGAGGTCAATTCTCTCCAGACTTTGCTCCTGGAGCAGCATTCGTTAGTATTGAGTCAAGAAGAAGCGCACGAATTGGCAACCCATCTCCTACAAATCTATTTCCTTTTGCCCTATGCGAACCATACTCTACGCTCGCAAGTCCACCGAAAGCGATGATCGCCAAGTTCAAAGCCTGGAGGACCAAATCTCAGCCCTCACTCGGATCGCCGCCAGTGACGGGCTGGAGATCATCGAGGTCATCACCGAGGCAAAGTCGGCCAAGGCTCCCGGAGCCAGGCCGGAATTCAGCCGAATGGTAGGGATGCTGTATGCGGGCCAGGCCGAATGCATCCTCACCTGGGCCATCAACCGCCTGAGCCGGAATCCGGTGGATGGCGGGCAACTGGCCTACATGCTCCAAACCCGCCAGCTGGCCATGATCCGCACCGCCGACCGCACCTATCAGCCGGATGACAACGCCCTCCTGCTCAGCATTGAAAACGGCCTCTCCACCGCCTATCTTCAGGACCTGAGTCGCAACGTAGTTCGGGGCATGCAAGGCAAGGTTGAGCGTGGTGGCTATGTCAACAAGGCGCCGCTGGGCTATTTGAACAATCCAATCACCCGAAACGTGGACCCTGATCCTGATCGCTTTCACATCGTGCAGTTGGCCTGGAGCATGCTCCTGCACCAGCGATTGCCCATCTCGGAAGTTCTGCGCCGCTCAGTAGCTTCTGGCCTCACGATGCATAGTCGGCACGGATCAGACCGCCCCCTGTCCAAGAGCACCTTCTACAACATCTTTCGCAATCCCTTCTACTGCGGCCAGATCCTGTACAAGGGCACGCTGTATCCAGGCAACCACGAGCCCATGGTCACTCGCGGCGAGTTCGCGCTTGCCCAGGAGCTGCTTGATGGCAAATCGTCCCCGCGGCGCACGTTCAGTGCCCGGTTTCCATACTCGGGTGTCTTTCGGTGTGCGCGATGCGGGTGCGCCATCGTTGGTGAACGCAAGTTCAAGGCCTACAAGACGACGGGCCGCACCGCTGAATACATCTATTACCACTGCTCGGGAGCCAAGGGCTGCTCCAAGCAAAGTGTTCTCCAGCACACCATCACCCGCGAGCTTGAGGACATGATCCGGGCAATTCAGATTCCCCGAAGTGTCGGCGAATGGCTCAAAGAGGCCCTGGATGCCGCAGTCACTCGGAGCCACCTTGCCAGCGACGATCTTCGCACCACTTTAGAGCACCACATTGAAAACCTGGAGCGCAAGCGGCGAAGACTCACCCTGATGAGGCTGGATGGCGAAGTGAGTGCCGCCGAGTTTTCTAGGCTCAAAGAAAACCTTGACGCTGAGTTGAGTGAAGCACGCCGACACTCTCAAGAATCCAGGAATCAACGTTCGAAGATCGTCCAGCATGGTTCCAAAATCATCGAAGCGGCAATTCAAGCTGGAGAACTCTCCCGTGAACATCCTAACCTGGACATCTACGCAATCATTGCCAAAAAAGTGGGTATTCACACGCTCTGCGACGGAAAATTGAACCTGAAGCCGCACCCAATTCTCAAGAAAATCGCCCTATTCGAACCTTCAGTATTTAGCTCTGAAGCTCCAAAACAAGGCGATCTTGTTCCCGCACATTCAGTTTGGTACTCCTTAGTGGAAGAGATTCTCAGGCTATTGGATGATGCAGAGGTGCAATGAACCATCCCACGGATGCACCGTGTGCTTAAGTGCACGATTCTTCAAGTTCACAGCCACTCGTTGCACTCCCGCAACCCGTGCACACCCCACTCCCACCTTGATCCCATCAACCCGGCTTGAGACGATGGCCCTGGCAAGCAATTGCCGTGGACATCATGAACCTCACCATCTATGAATCGGTCACTCGATCCATTCTGCAGTCACTTGAGCGCGGCGTCATTCCCTGGAAGCGCCCTTGGGTGGTCAGCACCGCTCGACCTGTCAATGCCACCACCGGCAAGCCATACCGGGGGATCAACTCGCTCTTGCTCGGCCTGGAGCCGTACTCCGACCCGCGCTGGCTCACATTCAAGCAGGTCAAAGATCGCGGTGGACGGGTGAAGCGCGGCGCTCGCTCAACCATGGTGGTCTTTTGGAAGCAATGGGAGCCTCCGGCTGCCGATGGCGACGCGAAGGCTCGGATTCCGCTTCTGCGTCAGTACCGCGTCTTCAATGCCGAGCAGTGCGACGACCTTGCTCTACCGCTCCTGCCAGACCTTGAGCCACGGCCACTGCATGAGCGCATTCACCACGCCGAAAGCTTGGTGAAAGCCATGCCGAACCCTCCTTCGATTGCCGAAGGTGGATCAGCCGCCTGGTATCGCCCCAGCGAAGATCACGTGCAAATGCCGCCACTTGCCTCCTTTGACTCTCCCGAGGCCTACTACGCCACCCTGCTCCATGAGCTGGGCCACGCCACCGGCCATCACAGCCGCCTCAACCGCAAGGAGGTCACCGGAGCCATCCAGTTTGGCTCGGGTGACTACAGCCGCGAGGAGTTGGTGGCCGAACTCACCTCGGCATTCTGCTGTGCCGTTCTTGGCCTCGACAACCAACTTCGAGACAATGCCGCTTCCTATATCGATGGCTGGTTGAGCGTTCTTGGCCGCGATCCCAAAACCGTTGTGCTGGCCGCCGGGCACGCCCAACGCGCCGCCGACTACATTCAGGGCGTGACTCACGCCTGATTCCTGACCCCGCCACGTGTGGGGTCATTTTTTAGGTGAGCCACATCACCACAGCCAACAAAGCCAGCCACGCCCACAGGCTCCAGGTTCGAATCAGTCGCTCCCGAAGCGCCTGCCGGTCGATCCGGGCAGCACACCGCGAGCACACCACGCGCAGGCCGAAGGTAGAATGCCTGGTCACAAGTCTGCCTTTTTTGCCACGCCGAACCAGCCGATCACCGGTTTGCACGCGGCGGCGAAGGTAGCGCCGATTGGCTTCAATCTTGCATCCGCAGAGATAGCAATTCATCCTCCCATTACATCGGAATGAAACGAACCAGCAACATTCACCCATTTCATGCTCATTTCATCTTCTGTTCGGGACTTTATCAGATTGCGATTTCAGGCTAGAATGACTGCAAAGTATAAACAACTCATGGCTAAACGCACAGCAATCCAATGGAGCCCTCAATAATGCAACCAGCCACAAGCGAATCACAGCGAGCTGAGCTTCACAAGACGATCTGGAGGATCGCCAATGATCTTCGAGGATCGGTTGATGGATGGGACTTCAAGACGTATGTTTTGGGCATGCTCTTCTACAGGTTTATCTCTGAGAACCTCGCTGCTTACCTCAATCGGCTGGAGCGCGAGGCCGGAAGTCAGGACTTCGACTACGCCAAGCTCTCCGACAAGGATGCTGAATTTGGGCGCAAGGAGACCGTGGCCGAGAAGGGATTCTACATCCTGCCCTCTGAACTCTTCGAGAATGTGCGCCGACGTGCTGCTTCGGACGAGAATCTTAATGAGACGCTGGAGCGAGCCTTCGCCAACATTGAAGGATCCGCAGTTGGCAGCGACAGTGAGGACGACCTCAAGGGGCTGTTTGACGACCTTGATGTGAACTCTCAGAAGCTTGGTGCGTCCGTCGCTCGACGCAACGAAAAGCTGGTGAAGCTCCTTGACGCGATTGGTGACCTGCCGCTGGGCAATTACGAGGACAACTCGATCGACCTCTTTGGTGACGCCTACGAGTATCTGATGCAAATGTACGCGTCGGCAGCAGGTAAATCTGGAGGCGAGTATTACACTCCTCAGGAAGTCTCGGAACTGCTTGCGCGAATCACCGTCGTCGGAAAAACTCAGGTCAACAAGGTGTATGACCCAGCCGTGGGATCTGGCTCGCTCTTGCTCCAGTTCGCAAAAGTGCTCGGCAAAGACAACGTGCGCCAGGGCTTTTATGGTCAAGAAATCAACCTGACGACCTACAACCTCGCCCGGATCAACATGTTTCTGCACGACGTGAACTATGAGAAGTTCAACCTCGCGCATGGCGACACCCTTCTTGATCCTCAGCACTGGGATGACGAACCCTTCGAGGCTATCGTTTCAAACCCACCCTACTCGATCAAGTGGGCCGGAGACGCCAATCCGCTTCTGATCAACGACCCTCGCTTCGCACCCGCAGGCGTTCTCGCTCCCAAGTCAGCCGCCGATCTCGCCTTCACGATGCACATGCTCAGCTGGCTTGCCGTGAATGGCACTGCGGCCATCGTTGAGTTCCCCGGCGTCTTGTACCGAAGCGGAGCCGAGCAGAAGATCCGCAAGTACCTGATTGACAACAACTATATCGACACGGTCATTCAGCTGCCACCAGACCTGTTCTTCGGGACTACCATCGCCACGTGCATCATCGTTCTCAAAAAGTCCAAGAAGGACAACTCGATCCTATTCATTGACGCTTCCGCTGAGTTCACCCGGTCAGGCAACAAGAACAAGTTGACACCGGAACATCAGAAGAAAATTCTTGACGCCTTCACCTCACGCGAATCTATAGAGTACTTCTGCCGACTCGTGCCGAGCGCAGAGATTGCCGAGAACAGCTTCAATATCTCCGTCTCCTCGTACGTTGAGAAGGAGGACACCTCGGTTGCCATCGACATCAAGGTCCTGAACCAAGAGATTACGGAAATCGTGAAGCGGCAGTCTGAATTGCGAACTCAGATCGACGCAATTGTCGCCGACCTGGAAGGGAGTAGGCATGAGTGAGATCATTCTCTACTCCACGCCGGACGGCTTCGCGAAGGTTGAGGTGACCTATGAGGAAGACACCTTTTGGCTCAACCAGAAGCAAATGGCCGAACTCTTCGGCGTTTCAATTCCTACGATCAATGAGCACCTAAGAACCATTTTCTCGACCGGTGAACTGGCGGAGGAAGCAGTTATTCGGAATTTCCGAATAACTGCGGCAGACGGCAAGAGCTACGGCACCAAGCACTACGCCCTCGATGCGATCATTGCCGTTGGCTATCGGGTCAATTCCAAGCAGGCGACCCAGTTCCGAATCTGGGCCACCAACACGCTCAAGGAGTTCGTGATCAAGGGCTTTGTACTGGATGACGAGCGGCTCAAGCTCAACAAGCGATTCGGCAAGGACTACTTCGATGAGCTGATCGAACGCATCCGAGAGATTCGGGCCAGCGAGCGCCGGTTCTATCTCAAGATCACCGATCTCTACGAGCAGGCGAGCATCGACTACGACCCGAAGGCCGAGATCACCAAGACCTTCTTCGCCACCGTACAAAACAAGCTCCACTGGGCCGTCACCGGTCAGACTGCCGCTGAGATCATTGCTGACCGGGCCGATGCACAAAAGCCGAGCATGGGTCTCACCAACTGGAAGAACGCGCCCGAAGGCAAGATTCTGAAAAGTGACGTCAGCATCGCCAAGAACTACCTGATCGAAAAGGAGATCAAGGAGCTTGAGCGCATTGTCACCATGTATCTCGACTATGCCGAGGATCGTGCAGCGAGAATGGTTCCGATGAAGATGGCGGACTGGGCTGATCGCCTCGATGCCTTTCTCCAGTTCAACGAACGCGAGGTGCTCACTCATCCTGGCAAGGTCTCTGCCGCAGTCGCCAAGCGGCTCGCAGCAGAGCAGTATGAGCAATTCCGCGTCAAGCAAGACGAATCGTTCGAAAGCGACTTCGAGCGTGAAGTGAAGCGGATCAAGGGAGAGTCAGAATGAGTCACATTGACGAACTCATCAAGAAGCATTGCCCAGACGGGGTTGAATTCAGAGCCATTCAAGAAGTAGCACGAATTTTGCGTGGGGTTCGAGTCACTAAACGAGACTTGCTGGTCGATGGGAAGTATCCGGTTGTCAGTGGTGGCACCGGATACATGGGCTACATTGACAATTGGAACCGAGAATCGGAAACGATCACGATTGCGCAATATGGCACGGCTGGTTATGTCAATTGGCAAGTCCAGAGATTTTGGGCGAACGATGTTTGTTTTTCAGTGATTCCGAAAGAAGGATTAATTGACAATCGCTACCTCTATTACGTGTTGCTGAATAAGCAACAGTACCTCTACGAGATATCAAATCGAAATGCTGTGCCATACAGCATTGAACGTGAAAAGATTTTATCAACTCGCATTCCTGTACCACATATTGAAGTCCAGCAAGAGGTCGTAATGGTACTAGACACATTTAGCAAGCTGAAGGCGGAGCTGGAGGCGGAGCTGGAGGCACGCCGCGTTCAGTATACCCACTATCGAAGTACTATTGTAGATGAACTTGAGCGTACGGCGCCTCTTGAGGCCCTCGCGTCAGTGGGTACTTGGTATGGTGGCGGAACTCCATCGAAGTCCCGATACGACTATTGGAATCAGGGAACAATTCCCTGGGTGTCACCCAAGGATATGGGAGGCATTGAGATTGTTGAGACGGAGGACCATATTACGGAGGCTGCGATCAAGGGATCTGCGACGAAGCTTGTGCCTGCAACATCCATCGTGATGGTAGTTCGTTCAAGTATTCTTGATAAAGTCTTTCCATCTGCCATCGCACGAATTCCTGTGACTCTGAATCAGGATATGAAGGCCGTAGTACCCAGGTCGGGACTGCTGCCAGATTATCTCACTCAAGTGATTCGCTGTAGAGGCGATCAGATTTTAAAGCAGGCGCGGAGATCGGGAGGTTCTGTTGCCTCAATTGAGACCGCAAAGCTAATGGCATTCAAAATCCCAGTTCCCGCCTTAGATGATCAACGTCGAGTTGCGGAGATGCTGGGACGGCTTGATGCATTGGCCAATGACCTGAGAATCGGCCTCCCAGCCGAGCTCAAGGCCCGGCGCAAGCAGTACGAGTACTACCGTGACCGCCTTTTAACCTTTCAGGAGGCCACATGAGTGAGGAGCGAAAGCCGTACAACTACGATCCCATAGCCGTTTCAAACGAGAGCACCGTCGTGGCTCAGTATCTTCCCGACGGTGTAGTTCGGGAAAAGGGCTATCAGAGCGAGGACGCCCTTGAAAAAGAGTTCATCAAACTGCTGGAGCGGCAGGCATACGAATATCTCCGCATCGATTCTGAAGATCAGTTGATCGACAACCTCCGCAGGCAGATCCAGGCGCTCAACGACATCACCTTTTCAGATGCGGAGTGGGCCCAGTTCTACGGAACCAAGATTGCCGGGCAAAACGACGGCATCGTGGAGAAGACGGTGCGCATTCAAGAGGACCCAGTTCAGCTCCTCACCCGGGACGACGGCTCCACCAAGAACGTCAAGCTGATCGACCGGCAGAACATCCACAACAACCGCCTCCAGGTCATCAATCAGTACGAGATCGAGGGCGCACGGGCCAACCGCTATGACGTGACCGTGCTCGTGAATGGCTTGCCGATGGTTCACATTGAACTCAAGCGGCGAGGCGTAGATATCCGGGAGGCGTTCAACCAGATCGATCGCTACCAGCGCGACTCGTTTTGGGCGGGTTCGGGCCTCTTTGAGTACGTCCAGCTCTTTGTGATCAGCAACGGCACGCTGACCAAGTACTACAGCAACACCACGCGCCGACAGCACATTGCGGATGCCTCAGGCTCCAAGCGCGTCCGAAAGACCTCGAACTCCTTTGAGTTCACCTCTTGGTGGGCTGATTCGCAAAACAAGCCCATCCAGGACCTCACCGCGTTTGCCAAGACGTTTTTTGCCAAGCACACCATCCTCAACATCCTGACCCGGTATTGCGTGCTCACCGCAGACCGGATGCTCTTGGTGATGCGGCCGTACCAAATCGCCGCGACCGAGCGAATCCTCCAGCGCATCGAGATCGCCACCAACTACAGAAAGCTCGGCACGGTTGAGGCCGGTGGCTACGTGTGGCACACCACGGGGTCGGGCAAGACCCTTACCAGCTTCAAAACCGCTCAGCTGGCCAGCAAGATGCCGAGCGTGGACAAGGTTCTGTTTGTGGTTGACCGCAAAGACCTGGACTACCAGACGATGCGCGAGTACGACCGGTTTGAGCGCGGCGCAGCCAACTCTAACACCTCAACCGCCGTGCTCAAGCGACAGCTTGGGAGCAAAGACGCTCGCATCATCATTACAACAATCCAGAAGCTGGCCACCTTCATCAAGGCCAACAAGGGGCACGAAGTCTTTGGCGGCCATATCGTGATCATCTTCGATGAGTGTCATCGGTCGCAGTTTGGCGACATGCACACCGCCATCACACGCTCATTCAAGCGCTACAACCTGTTCGGATTCACGGGAACGCCCATCTTCACCGCCAACATGTCGAGCGGCGGCAACCCTCGCCTCAAGACCACTGAGCAGGCCTTTGGAGAGAAGCTCCACACCTACACCATCGTCGATGCCATCACCGACAAGAATGTCTTGCCCTTCCGCATCGACTACGTGAACACGGTGAAGGTGGGCAATGTCCGCGACAAGCAGGTTTCGGCAATCGACACCGAAAAGGCGCTGCTGGCCCCAGAACGCCTGAGGCAGGTGACCGGCTACGTCCTGGAGCACTTCGATCAAAAGACCAAGCGCAACGACTCCTATTCGCTGGGCGAGCGTCGAGTTCGGGGCTTCAATGCCCTCTTTGCCACGGCATCCATAGACGCCGCCCGCGCCTACTATGGCGAGTTCAAGCGACAGCAAGAGGGAGTGGTTCCAGATCGAAAGCTGAAAATCGGAATCATCTTCTCCTATGCCGCCAACGAGGCGGTCGAGGACGGAGCGCTTGAGGAAGAAGAGTTCGAAACCGGACACCTCTCCGGCCCAGCCCGCGACTTTCTGGATGCTGCGATTCAGGATTACAACCAGATGTTTGGAACCTCATTCGACACCTCGACGGACAAGTTCCAGAACTACTACAAGGACTTGAGCTTGCGGATGAAGAACCGCGAGATCGACCTCGTGATCGTGGTCAATATGTTCCTCACGGGCTTCGATGCGACCACACTGAACACCCTCTTTGTTGACAAACAGCTCCGCGCGCATGGCCTGATTCAGGCGTACTCTCGCACTAACCGCATCTTGAACTCGGTGAAGGCCTACGGCAACATCGTCAGCTTCCGCGACCTGGAGTCCGAGACGAATGACGCGCTCTCACTCTTTGGCAACAAGGAAGCCAGGGGCATTGCCATTCTCAAGCCGTATGGCGAGTACTTCACCGAATACGAGCAGAAGGTCAAAGAACTCCTCATCCAGTTTCCACTTGGCGAGCTAATCGTCGGCGAACAGTCACAAAAGGACTTCGTTGGACTCTTCGGCGGCATCCTGAGGCTCCAGAATATCCTCACCTCCTTTGATGAATTTGAGAGCAGCGAGATCCTCAGTGAACGAGAGAGCCAAGACTACCGGAGCGTGTACCTGGACATCTACGCGGAATTCCGGAAGGATCGTGACTCGGACAAAGAGCACATCAATGACGACATCGTCTTCGAAATTGAACTCATCAAGCAGGTTGAGATCAACGTTGACTATATCTTGATGCTGGTGGCCAAGTTCCGGGAGGCCAAAGGAGACGGCAAGGACGTCGAGATTCGCTCGCAAATCAGCCGTGCCGTTGATTCGTCACCAACACTCCGCAACAAAAAGGACTTGATCGAGTCGTTTGTGGACTCACTCACCACATCTGGCGAGATCGATGCCGAATGGAAGGCTTTCGTGGAGACTCGCCGAGCCGCCGAGCTGGATCAGATCATTTCGGACGAAAGCCTGAAGCCAGAGGAAACGCGCGCATTTATCGAAGCGGCTTTCCGGGATGGTTCGATTCGGGCAAGTGGAACGGCGATCACGAAGGTAATACCTCCGACGAAGCGGTTCTCAACTAACGGCGGGCACGGCGAGAAGAAGCAACGGGTTTTGGCGAAGTTGATAGCGTTCTTTGAGAGATTCTTCGGGCTAGGAACCGGAGCCAAGACATGAGCTTCGGCACAATGAGCTACTTCTGGACGCTTTGAGATGAGTGACAAGGCGTCGCAACAATACACCTCCGAAGCACCGGCGATGGGTGAGCACCGAGCTCGTTGGGGCTATGGATATCAGGATAAGGTAGCAACTCAACGAATTCTTCAGATCCTCAAAGACGAGTTGATGGCTGGAGACGCTTCCTTCCAGGGAATTCGACTTGCCGATCGCCGGGCTGGCCGCGTAGATGACTTCGTCTTGATCTGGGGAAAGCAGGTCGAAGGCAATTCTATCAAGTGGAGTGGCAATGCTGTCCCGATGAACTGGGGAGACCTTATCGGCGCCAACGGACTAATCAAAGAGCTGGCCGAGGGCTATCAACATTTAAAGTCGCAGTGGCCAGGTCGAAGCATTGAAGTACGTTTACAGTCTAACCGTACGCCGTCAACGCAGACGCATCACAGTCAGCTCATCTCATCACATAGCGTTGCGGATTTCATCCGCCTTCATTGGCATAACGGCCCGACCCCAGGCGATGGAAAGTCCCTGGGAGAAGTTTGGTCGAAGATCAAAGAGCATACGGCTCTTGACGATGACACATTTCGAGAGTTTGTGCAGGGCTGTCAATTCTCGCTTGGACATCCTGAACCTTCCATGGCCGGACCAGATTCACTCGACTGGCAAAACTTCGTAAGGCAATTCGATTCACTACATAAGGCTATTGCAACATGGTTAACCAACAAACCCGAACAGGACTTTATTAATCGCCAATACTTGCTTGAAGCTATCAATTTCCAAGGATACCGCACAAACCTAATACAGCGATTCCCATCACCTGCGATTCCCTACGCCCAAAACAGCGACGTCGCCACGACCCTGAAAGATTTAATAGATCGCACAACAGGTGGATACTTAGCCGTAGTTGGGCCAGCAGGAATTGGGAAATCAACATTGGTTCAGGACGTTTTGGGAGGAATCGAATTTCCCTTTTTTATTCCGTACTACTCCTTCCTTCCAGACCATCCGGGCGCTACGAGAGATCGCAGTGAGGCCTTAACATTCTTCCAGGATGTTGTTGGACGACTTGAAAGGCTTTTCATTCGCCGTTACAGCCTTGGAATCTCGGAGATCTCCGAAGGTCGCGAAGCACTACGTGATCAAATGGCTAAAGCCAAAGAGCATTACATCATTCACGGCCACAAGACTATACTCCTGATTGACGGCATCGACCACGTGGCACGTGAAGTTGGACTCCAATCATCAATGTTAAACGAACTACCCGATCCTGCTGAGATTCCTGACGGGTTCATAATCATTCTAGGATCGCAGCCCCAAGGATTGGAGGCTGGGCCGGTTTCTCCAAATATCGCATATGCACTCAAAGACGGGAATGGGCGTCGAGTCACTGTTGATGGGTTGTCTCGCACCGCGGTGTTTGCGATTGCAAGCCAGTTTGACAAGGCCACAACGAGCGACGAACGAGAAGAACTCTACCGGTCCTGCCAGGGAAATCCTCTAATTCTCACATACATCTTGAACCTCTATCGGAGCAGCGATGCCATAACCGTAGCTCAGGCAACTGACCAGCACGGAGCATATGCTGGTGATGTAGACCAGTATTACGCTGCACGTCTTTCAGGTGTGTTAGAAAATGCAGCTAACCGGGAGCTCCTCGGACTTCTCTGTCGAGCTGCTCCAACGATCCCTGTCGGTTGGATCGAATCCTGGCCGGAGCGGTCTGCGATCGAGAATCTATATACACGTTCACTGGCTCCATTCATACAGGAACAAGACGGCAACCTTCAGTTTATTCATAACAGCCTCGTATCGTTTCTCAAGGTGGAAACACGTTCCAAACTTCCAGGCGCAGATCACTCTGCCTATGAACGAGCGCTCCATTCAAGGTTGGCTGATCTATGCGGCGTCCCGACTTGCTCTGATCCTCTAGGCAGAGCCAAGGTTCTGCACCTCAATAAAGCCGGACGAGATGAAGACCTCTTGGCCGTGCTCACTTCAGAATGGCTTCGCCAAGGTTCTTCAGCATTCCTGCCATATGCCCTCATCCACCCATTGATTCAGGCCGGGCTCGAGTCCGCTTGGAAGCTTGGGCTTCTTGGCGAAGTGCTCCGGCTGTATCTCATTGACTTCGAGATTGACCAGCGAAGCTCACGGATTGAGGCAGGTGAACTAGCTGAACGATTCCTTCAGCTAGACCTGCCGGACTTAGCACTCCTACAAGTAAGAGCGGCAGGGCGGATTCTGGTTAGCGACGAGGACGCACTAAAGTTCTGTAGACATCTCTGGTTTTATGGAGCATCGAAAGGGGCGGATGATTTTCAAGGCCTGGCGAAAGTGCTTTACCTCCAGTCCAAGCCAATTGCCTTCGTCTACCAGGGCGAGGAAATTGACACGTATCAACACTATGCCCACTACGGAATTCTGCGCGAATGGAGCAAAGTAGCACCTCTCTTTGAGTCGCCAGAAGAGATCATTGACCAGATTAACGGGCTCAAGTTCAAAGTTCATCAGAGGGGCAACGAAATCGATGAGTCCAGCGTGAGATCCGGTTTGCTTTACGACGCACTGTTAACTCTCCTAAATGCGGATGCAGAGTTTCCACACCTCGAAAAATTTCTCAGCAAACTCAAGGCGCTAGGAGATTCACATTGGCTCAGTGCTGCGCTCCTGAACTGCATAGATTTGAGTGATGGCAAGATTACCGAGGATGAACTCGAAGGGGAGATGTCAAGAGTCGTTGTCCAAGACTTCAAGCTCGCATATGCTCGACACCTACACAGCGTTGAGAGGCACGACGAGGCCGCAAAGGTTACCGCCAGTCTTCGACACCACAGATTCAGTCCTACGGGGAATCGTCGAAGTCTGGGCTTTAATGATGTAACGTATACTGCCACCCTAAGCTACCTCCAAGAACGCTATGGATTGGATCAGGGACCGATCGCCGGTGTGCAAGACGAGGACGAGGAAGCGTTGGCTCGCGTAGAGTGGGCCGCCAGAGATCTCGGGCGATTAAAGGCTATAGCGATCTCGAAGAGCAATGTCATTGACTTAACCGCTGCCTTCAGGAGAGTCATTCTGTTCGAGAATCATCCGGTCGGTCTGACAGATTTTGATTGGAGAAAGGGGTATTTCATTGGCCAGTCAAAAACGGCCTTGTTGAAGGAACTTGCATCGGTCGTCCGCTGTTTTGGCGATGAGGGAGTTGTAGCTCTCAAGAGTTTGATCCTCGACTTGGCTCGGCAGACCAATCCCATCATCCTCCGTCCGCATCACCGACGATTTTTTGCAAAGTGGCTGTTCGAGCTAGATGCCCTCAGTCAAGAGGAGGCGTTGAGCTTAGCACTCTCGAACACCGGTGATGCCGAAGATGAAGATCCTTTTCAGCGGCAAGCAGCCTGTTTCGAGGTCGCGGTACTTCTTCACCACATCGGTTCCAAGGAGCAATCTCGGGCTTGGGTCGAACGTGCGAGCGTTGTTGCGACTGGTGCCAGCAGTCACAAAGACTATCACATGTCCTATGTGGCCGGCTGCCTGACAGCGTCAGTCGTTTCGCTCGATTCAGCCGACGAGTTGACCGTCGTTGAGAAGTTTGCCCGGGCGCTAGAGGTCGCGGGAGGAGCAGGCCAGTACGATGGCGTTAAGGCCCTAATATCGCTTGTGATGAGTTTCAACCCTGCTAGAGCACGTGAACTTTCAATCGAGTTCCTCGACCGAAGTGTCATCAATATGCACTCAGTGATTGAGGGCTTAATTTTGGCTGGTGCCAACGGTGGCGCGTCGTATGAAATGCTGTCGAGCATTTACAAGGAACTTGTGACCTTACTTGATCCTGGTTCAACCGCGACATCAGCGGTCGCCGTGCTCACTTCGGCCGAGATTGCAAATCGGGTTGAGGTTTCGGCGGATCTAATGTCCAGTGTACGAATTAACTCGTTACCTTCGCATAGATTAGAGGTAGCCCGAGCCTTGCAGGACGCACTTATCGAGTCCAACATCCCTGGATTGGTAGATATCGGTGGGTTGAATCCGAGCAGAGATGACAATTCTCGCCAAAGTTCGCTCTACAGACTTGCTTCTGGCGAGGTTCGAACTCAAGACCAGATGGCCCAATTGCTCAGTCAGCATCTTGAAGCATCCGAATGGAATCCGAATCCAAGTGAGAACGTTCAGTTTAATTGGTGGCAAACTATCAAGAAGGCAACCATGCAGAATAGGGACCATTTGGAAGCTCTCGTTACTACATTTCCTTATCCCGACTACAGAGAGGTCGAGTTTCTCGCGCTAAAATCGAGCATGCACCTACAGCTTGGCGAGCGATCAGCTGCTCTGGCACTTGCTGAAGAGGCTATCTACAATTCACGTGATGGGTCTTGGTTTCGCTGGTATGATTCTGCGCAAAAGATTACGGCATTTTCCGCACTTAAGGCGATTGATTACGAAGAGGCGATCGCTCGCGCCCGCGCCCAGTTCGGTTTAGATTTGGTCCATGGACGGCTGAACACAAAGTTCCTGCTCGCGAACATCAATACGATTTTCGAGTTTCTTGAGCTGCCTTGGCCAGTCGAATCAGCGATTGCCAGCCTCCATGAGTATTTGGATCAAGTGATCGCGGCCAACGAGGCGACAGTCAGCTATGCTTCTCTTCGAGGCGAAAGCTCAACGATCAGCGTGGATCAGAGCTTAGCTGAGTTCCTTGTTTATGTCCTTGCGTTCCCAGTGGAAGACATCGGCGCGGCAGCTCGACGAGCCCTTGCGAAGTATGTGAGTACGACTGGTAACGCCGAAACTGTCTGGGATGCAGCGCAGGCTGTTGCTGACCCAGTGCAGTTTGAGCAAATGGTGATTGCAATTCATCTGGCCGCCGTGTCGTTGCCGAGCTCCATAAACGGACTTAAGTCGCGATTGCTAGCATGCAATCGTCACGAGTCCGTCGCCGTCCGCTCAGTGGCTAAGCGAATCTGCAGCCTCAAGGGCTGGGAGTGGACAGAGATTTCGGATGAGACTCCGGAACGGCAAATCCTACTGCCTCAGGCCGTTCTAACAGACGTTCCATTCGATGAGGCTTGCAAGCTTCTTGCTGGCGGTCCAGCTTTGGCAGCAAATCTATATAGAGGTGTGTTTGCCGGATTAACAGATGGTGACTCGCAAGATGCTCAGTCCGAGTTTCTGCAGTTATATGAGCGCATTGAGCGGGACTACCATTGGTCAGATGACAGACGCCTCAGACGATGGGTGGAGCTGGCGCTGGCACAATTTTGGTTAAAGAAGGGGCCAATTATTGGGCGAGAGGCAGCCATGAGGTTGCTAGGACGAAGGGCGCTGAGTGGTCGAGCTATATTTGGAGCCGAAGACGCATACGACTTTTTGTATCCGGCCTACGATCCGGTGATAGAGCTATCTATTCCGATTGAACGACCCGTTGAACTGAAGGCGCTCGACTGGGAGCTGTGGGACGAACGTGGAAAGCAATGGCTAAGGGGAGGAGGTGGCGGCACTTGGGAAGACTATCCAGTAAGCATTGGTCCAGAACGAATCATTGCTGAGCGTTCATGGTTCATCAGGCCAGACTGGGAATGGCCTCGGGAGGAGCGGTATCGCGGCATAACAGCCGGTGCAATTGACGCCAAGATCGACAGACGATGTCTTTCGTCTGATCATGATCTGGTCTTTTCCAGGTATTTGCGAGGCGACGCTCAGGGTAATGAGCAACTCACAATCTGGAACGCTGAGAACCTGCTAACCGGTCCGCAGTATCGCTGGGTGGCGTTCAATGCTACAAGGGCACGCGAACTTGGTTGGATACCGTCGGCAACGGAACCGTTCAGATGGGACAATGCTGACGGTGAGCTTATGGTTCGTAGCATATACTGGAGAGACGGATGGCCTTGGCTTGAACCGCCAAGGCGCGAGGCTTTGGGTGAGGGATGGATTGTAGTCGCGACACAAGCTGCCATTGCCGCTATTCTAAAAGCGATTCCGAACGTACACGTCCAATTGTGGGTGGATAGGCACTCGCACGGAAAGGCACCATACCAACAGAATTGGCACCTTGAAAGGAGTTTGAACAAAGAATAGCGTTGAAGACTCGCCACTTTCTTTCACCTGCCTAGAACTCGCACTCAATTCAGCTTGACTGAGGCCTTTTTGTCGTATTCCCACGGATGTATCGATAGTGATTTCAGATGATTATCGGTTAGTAAGGGGTAAGGAGTTTGGGCCTGCGTAGGATGAAGGTAAAGCGCATGCGCTACTTTTGCGGATACCGCTCTAATTTTACGGTAGTGCATGTAATGAGATACTCTGTCGCTGATGGCACCCCAACCGGGCCTGCGGCCCAAATGCCTCCTGACCAATATACAGGGGCACGACGCAGGCCCCGAGAGGTGCCATCGTGATCATCGAGTCCAAGTTTCCGCTCGGCCGCCTGGTTGCCACGCGCAATCTGGTGGCCCGAGTCTCTCCCGCCGACGTCCATGCCGGCCTTTTGCGCCATGCCCAGGGTGACTGGGGCGACGTCTGCGAGTCAGATCGTGAACTGAATGACCAGGGGTTGCAGGACGGCTCCCGGCTCATGTCCATCTACTCCAGCTCCACCGGCGAGACCTTCTGGATCATCACCGAGTGGGATCGCTCCATCACCACCGTACTCCTCCCCGAGGACTACTGATTCACGCCGCCTTCAGTCGAGGGCGGCGCTTTTTGTGCATGCCCAGGTAGCCACACCGTGTCACTGAGCCGCCAGGACGGTTCGAATCGCGTCCACGGCGGTGTACCAGGTTAGCTCTCGTTGAGCCTCTCTTTCAGTCGGCTGACGTTATCCCTCGTGACCCGGCAAACGCTAGAGTGTTTGATCGGAACAGGACACAAGTCGCCACCACAGCAAGCAGTGCCGTCACGAGCAGGTAGGGCCGGTCGGCGCCAGGAGTCGGAACGATCCGCAGAATGCCCGCCCACGCGTTGAGCGAAGTGTGCAGGATTAGCGCAGGAAGAACGCTCCCCTGGGTTCGCTCATATAGCCAACCAAAAATCACCGAGCTCGCAAGGATATTCAGCAGGAATACGTCGATTGACATCTGCGACTGCGCGGTGCCAGGGAGGAAGAATAGAGGTATGTGCCAGAGCCCCCAAAGTATCCCGACTACAAGGCTGGCGATTCGCCACTTGAGGCGCACGGAAAGGGCTGGCATCAGATAGCCCCGCCACCCGAACTCCTCGCCGAGCGGTCCGCCGATCAAGAAGACGAGCCCAAAGTTGGCGACTGCAAGCGGAATCTTATCTGCCGTTGGCAAGCTCGGCCACGCCCCGCCGAGGGCGACATGGAACCCGAGGGCGAGAATCATGACGACGGGTGGTCCCCAAAATGCGAATGCGAGCCATCGCCAACCGGCGGGCCACCTGCTCCACCGCAGCCAAGAGTCGTGAAGTTCGGAGCGATGCCCGAAAGCACCGACGACCACCAGGCCTGCGATGCTTGGCCCACATCCCGCCAGAACCATCAAGAAGGCATGCCAGCCAGCGGATACCGGATGGCTGCTTGAGACCGCTCCAATGCCCCAAGACCACGCAAATGTGAGGGCAAGGAACACCAAAATCGCGCGGCTGGACCACATGCCGGTGCGGGCCGGGGTCGCGGTTGACCGGGCCGTTCGAACTAGACCCATTGGATCACATCTTCGACTGGTCGCCGCAGGGACAGCGGAGTAGGCGGCGCGAAGCCAAACCGGAGCAGAAGCTGAGGCAATGACTCCCCAAAACCAAGCGCCGCCTGGAACTGAGTGCGAATGGAAGGCACCTCCATCGGCTGGTTCAGAAAAGCCGTCTTGATATTCATCGAAGTCAGAGTCAGGGCGAGCCGTTGGCAAACCTGACCCGCGCGAACCCACGCGGACTTGCTGTCTTCGTCGGTCGCAATCACGATCACTCCAGCCGAGCTCCGAAGCAGCTCCGTGTCTGTGGCGGCTTGGTTTTGGGGAGTCGTACGGCCCACGACTTGTCGGCCGATCCAGCGAGGAATCGCAGGACTGCCGAGGCATCGCGAATCGAGTCCATCTAACGAGCCGAGAGCTTCTCGCCTGTTGAACCGAATCCATTCGATCAGTTCTTCGACAAAGGCGCGATCCGCAAACTGAATTTGGTTGGCCGAGCTCACGTACTCCAGGACCTGCTCCAGGCTTCTTCCGCCATCGAAGAGCCGCAATCGAACGCCAGGCTCAACCGGAATCGACATGATGTTGGCCAGGTCATCAGAGTTCAGCTTCCGGCCATCAAAGGCTGATCGGGTGCTCTGCCGATGGGGGATTGAGTCAAAGAGCGGCCCTGCTTCGCTTGCAGTCGGTTTCAGCTCAACCTGCACCCACGAATTCTCTGCCGGAGAGGTGATTTCGGGCTCAAACCCAGCGGCCCGTGCGGCGTGGCAAAGGTTCTCGAGCGCACATCCCAAACTCATCCACATTTCGCGGTCGTCCGGGTCAACGGACGGGAGTCGCCGGGACATGTCGGGATGAATCTCGATTCGACGATCACGAATGTGAAACAACCAGGGCTGAGCGTTGTGGCCACTTGCGGCAAGTGTCGCGTAGCGAACTATCTCCCGCAACTGAGGATCCCCCCGTATGCCGATCCTGAGGCTGCGGCGCGCTTCGCGCAGCGGTTGGGCGACATCGAGCCAAGGCGATAGATCAAAGACCACCGAAGTCGCGAAGGCGCCTCCAGCGACGCTCGCCGCGATCTTCAGGAACTTGGTGCGGCTCATTTGTTCCGGGAGGAGGATCTCTTTCACAGTCTTTAGGTGCTACTCCGAATTCCCTCGGGTAACCCAGGGTTCTCGATGCGTAATCCGGACGCAGCCACGCGTACCTAAAAATGTGAACCCGATTGACTCCCTTTGGCAAGCCTCACCCAGGGAGACTCTTCCCAATTTTTGTCAGAGCACTCTGCCTGACCTCGCGAAGCAATATCTCCGGCATGCCATCGCTCCGGAGCGCTCGCCTGCATCCGTCGTGCGGCTCGAGATGGTCGGCGAAATCAAGCTCAAGAATTGGATGCCCTTTACTGCTGCCCTAGTTGTCCGGGGCACGAAGGGCTTTGTGTGGAGCGCCCGCGCGAGGATGAAGCATGGGTTCATCTCAGGGTACGACCGCTATTTGGAGGGTGTCGGCGAGATGCGCTGGAAGCTCGTCGGACTTTTCCCCGTCATGAGCGCCTCAGGAAGCGACGTGACGCGGTCCGCCGCCGACCGCTTCGCTCTCGAACGTGTTTTCCTTCCCTCCTCGTTCTGCGGCAGCTCAACGACTTGGTCGGCCCAGGCCCAAAACTTGGAGCTTGCGACCACCGGATTATCTCCCATTCACCTCGATCTAGAAGCGTCGGGCCGCATCCGCACGATTTCCATGGACCGGTGGGGAAACCCTGACGGCGGGGCGTTTGGCCTCACCCCGTTCGGGGGAATCGTCGACGAAGAAGCGACCTGGGATGGATACACCATCCCCTCTCGACTCCGAATCGGCTGGCACTGGGGCACAAACCGCTTCGCTGAGGGCGAGTTCTTCCGAGCCAAGATCACTTCGGCCGAGTTCAAATAGTCACGGAATGAGGTCTGATTTCTTCAGCGGCGGCCAAGTGCGCAAGGCATCCAGGACGGAGTACCAATTACGTGCATTGGGGTGATTGCAGGTTTTTCCGGCCTGCTGATATTCTCTTTAGTCATCAAAGAGATCATCCTCCAGCGCAAGGCCATCCAGGAACTCCTCCAAGCTGTCGGCAAGCTGAACGTCTTCGTAGCTCTTCATATCTAGGTACGCCACGGTTGGCACAGAGCCCTTGCGGTAGTCAAGCGCGATCCAGGTGTGGCCGTCGTCGGCCAGGATGATCAGGCCCTCGGGCACTTCCCACGCTTGTGCCAAGTAGTTGATGCTCAAGTCCCCCAGCCACAGGCCGGGTTCGGGCTCGCTTCGGATGCCCACAAGGGAGTCAACGCAGACACAGACTTCGCGATATTTCACTCGGACTGTGGGAAAGGCCAGGCCAGGGGTTGATCCTGCGTTTTGAATCTGGAGGAGGTCAACCAGAGCTTGAGGCAGGCGCACCCCTTGAACCTTCTCGGCGGCTTCCACCATCTCAGGAGTCAACGGAACAGGCTCGCTCAAGCAGAGAGCCCAGATTTCTTCGGAGGTCATCGGATCCTCTCGGTCAAGGAGCCCCATAATAACGGCAAGACCTGCCTGATAGCGACGGCCTGCACCCAACTGTTGAGCGGCATCGCCATCAGCCCGTCTATCATTGGGCCAGCATCATGCCTCAGTACTTCATCGCCGTACTCCGCCCGCTCTCTGATGGCGCCATTCATGTCGATGCCGATATGGGCGCCGACATTGACGCTCTGAACGACGAGATGCAGGCCGTCGGCGCGCGTAAATTTGCGGGCGGGCTCGGCAGGCCGACCGCGGAGCGGACCGTGAGGTTGACGCCGGATGGCGACACCGACGCGATCCTCCCATTGGGCCTCCCTGTCAATGAGCACTTGGATGGCTTCTGGATTATTGAAGCCGCCGAAATGGCTGAAGCCCGGGAGTGGGGGCGAAAGGCTGCCTGCGCCTGCCGATCCGCCGTTGAAGTCAGGCAGTTTCTATGACCCAAGCAAGAAGCCCGCAATAAAGGTGCTCCAACGCGGGCAAAGGGGACGAAATGGAGAAGACCCAGCCGCCCCATCCGGAAGCCGCCTGAGTTCGACGAACGGGGACTCGTTCGACAAACCGGCGGTAGGGTGGAGGATGAGACCTTGGCCAGATCCAAGCTGCGCCCGGTGGGAACACATGAGAATCAATCGACTTCGCGGCGCCGCAGCCCTTCTGACCATCGCCGCGCCCCTCTTTGCCATGGCCCAAAACGACGCGATGACCCCCATTGCCATTCCCTCCCAGCCCAACGCCATCGAGCTCGGAACGGGGCGGCTGCCCAATGCCACGGCGGAGGAGTCTTGGCATAGCCAGTACGGAAGCCGGTTCGCCCGCAACGTGACCGTCGCCACCCTGACGCCCTTCCTGCCCGCGCCGGGAACGGCCACGGGAGCCGCCGTGATCGTGGCGCCGGGGGGCGGATTCCGCACTCTCTCCATGGAGAATGAAGGCTGGCAGGTGGCGGAGGGCTTGGCTAAGCAGGGCGTCGCGGCGTTTGTGCTGAAGTACCGGCTGAACCAGACCCCGGCGGACATGGCCGGATT
>JBGSIR010000229.1:0-1532 GCA_041742415.1 Fimbriimonadaceae bacterium
GGGCGGCGGGCTCGATGCCTCTTGGCGGAACGGCCAAGGCCCGGGTGGCAGGCTGCCGCGCGCTGATGTCGCTTGGCCTCTCGACGGAGCCCGCCGCGTCGTTCCAACGGGGGCCGTGGCGAGAGATGGCGAGGATTAATGAGCACGACTTCCTGGTCTCGCCAGACATGGACGCCGCGGACCTCACGGTGACCTGAGTCCGCTCCACCCGCCCTCCCCCACCCACCCGCGTCGGGCGGGGGGAGCGGAATGGGCGGCGGGGCGTCAATCGGCTTTGCCTTCGAACGGAATCGCCCACTCCGCCCGTTCGGCCAGCTCGGGTGGCAAAGTCTCGCCCGGCAGAAGAATCACGCTCATCAGGAGCACCGTGCCTTCGAATTCAGACTGCGCCGCCGCAAACCCTTTGCAGCCCCAAGTGATCAATCGGAAGGGCCTCTTTTGATGAACGAGGGAGAGCTCGGCGGCGAGCGGGACCGATGAAGCGCTGATGAGCTGGGCAGGCTCGGTGGTCCAACTGCGCAGCAAAGCCTCCGCTTGGCCGAAGCGGCGGTCGAATGCCCTCGGCGCCAGGAGCCCAATGCTGCATTCGCCCGCGACAAGATCCACTCCCAAGGCGGCTTCGGGAGCCAGAGGCATGATGCTGGCCGCCTGGGGAGCGAGGCAGACATCCAGCATCGACTGGGCTAGCCAGGCGCCGGCGCAGTTCGGGAAACCCAAATGGCGGCTTGCCGCCGCAGCAAGATCCTCGCCTTTCGCCAATCCGATCTCACTCCATGCCGAGCCGTCGGCATAGAGCCGAACCTCACGCAGCTGGCTGGCCTCCTTCACCCTGTGCCGGGCCAGCCTTGGATCTTCGCCGAAGTAAAGAACGCGATAGCCGCTCTCAGTCAGGAATTCCGAAAACTCATCCAAGCCCGGTGACGGCCGGGCTGCCAGCACGCAGCCTGTGTCCCGGCGATCTCCAGTTTCGACCTCGGTTGGCGGCAGAGAAGGAGGCCCCTGCCGAGCTGGGTTGTCAGGCCAGAGGATTTCGCTCATGATCGCACCCCTGACTTGAAGTATCCGCCAATTTGCCGCAAGTCGATCACCCCTCTTCCTGTTCGGCAATCTCCCAAGGCATCGCGTGACGGCCGTAGGCTTCCTCGGGCTCGACGTGGACCATGACGCGGGCGATCATGGGCATTTCGCTGCGGATTTCCGAGTTCACCTGGTGGGCCAGCTCGTGCCCCGCCTGCACCGAGATGCCGCCATCGACCACGATGTCCAGCTCAACAAAGTAGTCCAGGCCCGACCGGCAAATCCAGCAGCGGTGGGTGCCCAGCACGCCTTCGACGGCTTCGGCGATGCGGCGCACGGCCTTTTCCATGGCGGGGTCGGGCGAGGCGTCGGAGATGTCGTTGGCTGCGCTGCTGATGATGCGGAAGGCGGAGTAGCCGATGACGGCGGCGGCCAGCAGAGCCGCCCAGTCATCGGCTTTTTCCCAGCCCGGTCCGCCCATCCAGGCGGCGAAGATGCCGATGAAGGCGGCGTTG
>JBGSIR010000230.1:0-12759 GCA_041742415.1 Fimbriimonadaceae bacterium
GGCGCGGTCCAGCAGAGCCGCGATGCGCGGGTTGGCGTCCACGCTCAGTCGAAGCTTCGCCAGCCGTCCGAGGGTCATGCCCTCCAAAGCGGCCTCAAGCAGCTCGTTTGCCCGGCCCAGATCGTCCAGGGTCAGCTCGGCAGGGCAGGCAAGCACCCGGTTTTCGATGGCGCCATTGCGCAGCATCAGCACCAGCAGCGCGGTTTTCGGGCCGAGAGCGGTGATGATGGCCTTGAGGATGGGGGTCTCGGCGTCGCGGATGGTGGCGGCGGCCGAGGCAAGATGGGTGGTGCGGGAGAGCATCCGCACGGCGGATTCGAGCAGCGACTGGAGCGTGTCCTCCGATTCCGTGCGCGACTTGATGACCCACTTCTGTTCGCGGTCCAGCGTCTCGGGCTCCATAAGGCGGTCGACGAAGTAGCGGTAGCCCGAATCGCTCGGGATTCGCCCGGCGGAGGTGTGAGGCTGATCGAGCAGGCCCTGATCGGTGATGTCGGCCATTTCGCTGCGCACGGTGGCCGATTTCACGCCCAGCTCATACTTGCTGACCACCGCATCGCTCGCGATGGGCTCTGCCGTCTGGATGTATTCCAGAACGATGGCCCGCAGAATGCGCTGTTTTCGATCGCTGAGGGGAGGAACGCCAGACATAGCCGGATGAAGACCGCTTCGGGCCCGTAGAATACCAACGTATGAACCGCCCTCATGGCTCTCGCATCTATGGAGTCGAGACCGAGTTCGGCGCGCTGGTCCGCGACGAGAGCATGTCTTCGGAGATGGCGGTGGAGCTGATCAAGGACTGCGCTTTTCATGAGCTGAATTTGGGCCTCATTGATCTGCATGCGCGCGACGACATGTTTGAGCCGGCCCGCAGCGGCGGCTTCTTGGTGAACGGAGGCCGGCTCTACATCGACGCGGTGGGCTCGCACTTGGAATACGCCACCGCCGAGTGCCGCACGCTGCGCGACCTCATCGCCAACGACCGCGCCGGTCAGCGCATTATCAACCGGGCGATTCGCACTCTCGGGATGCAGGATCGCGTGGGGATTTTCAACAACGCCATCGACCACTTTGGCGGCCACACCTTTGGCTGCCACGAGAACTTTCTGGTTCAGATGGATGACGACTTTTTCAGCGACAAGGCGCCGCTGCTCTTCGCCTTTTTGGTGACGCGGCAGATCTTTGCGGGCGTCGGCCGGGTGGGCGGCCACGTGCTGGTGGCGGGAGATTTGCCAACCGAAGAGGAGATCGAGCGCAACTTTGTGGACTACGTTTGGGTTCACCAAATCTATCAGGCGATTCCCGATGACACGGTGGAGTTTCAGATCAGCCAGCGGGCCGATCACATCCTGAAGGGAATCGCGGGCAAGGTGCGGTTCAACCGCGCCCTCATCAACCCCAAGTGGGAGCACTTCTACAGCCACGGGGGCATGCATCGCCTGCACCTTCTGTTTGGCGAGGCCAACCAGAGCGAGTACGCCTATGCCCTCAAGATTGGCACGACTCATCTGGCGCTGCGGCTGCTGGAGGATGGCCTGATTGGCGAGGAGATGATGCTGGCGGCCCCGCTCAAGGCGCTGCGCGACATCAGCCGCGATCCCGAATACAAGTGGCGGCTTCGCATGGCGGATGGGCAGGCCAGCACGGCGCTGGAGGTTCAGCGGGCTCACCTGGCCTTGGCCGAAAAGTACCGAGGCGAGGACGCGGAAACGGACTGGGTGCTGGACGAGTGGAAGGCCACGCTGGACGGCCTGGAAAGCGACCCGATGAGCCTGGGCGACCGGCTGGACTGGGTGGCGAAGAAGCGGCTGATGGAAATGTACCGAGAGGCCGAAGGGCTGGCCTGGAACGATGCCGCGCTCCATTCGGCCGACATGCAGTACCACTCCATCAACCCCGCCGATTCACTCTTCTATGGATGGGCGGATTCGGTGGGGATGCGGCGAATAGTGGATGAAGTGGATGTGATTGACGCCGAGGTGACTCCGCCCGCGAACACCCGCGCCCATGCCCGCAGCCAGCTTTTGCGCGAGATGATGAAGGATGAGCGACTGGGCGACTACGCCATCGACTGGAACGCCGTAATGCCTCGGCCTTACCAAGTGGTCGAGCTGATGGACCCATTCGACCCGGAGCTTCCGCAGCCCTAAACTGGGCCCCACGCAACCCAAGAGGTATTCTGGACGTTATCTTGAGTGTATCAGACTCACATCAAGTGAGCGAGAAGCATTCAGCACGGAAACGGAAAGAGATATGGGGAAAGTCGTTGGAATCGATTTGGGCACCACGAATTCAGTGGTCGCCGTCATGGAGGGGGGCGAGCCCAAGGTCATCGCCACAGCCGAAGGCCCGCGCACGCTTCCCAGCGTGGTGGGGTTCAAGGCCAATGGCGAGCGCCTGGTGGGCTCGACAGCTAAGCGTCAGGCTGTCGCCAACCCTGGCAACACTGTGAACAGCATCAAGCGGTTCATGGGGCACAAGCTGGAGGAGGTTTCGACTGAGGCCTCCCGCGTCAGCTACAAGGTGGTCGCCGGCAAGGGCGGCAGCGCGGCGGTGCACATCCCGGCGGTGGACAAGACCTTCACCCCTGAAGAGATCTCGGCGATGATCCTGCAGAAGCTGAAGGCGGATGCGGAGGCCTATTTGGGCGAGCCGGTGACCGAGGCGGTCATCACCGTTCCGGCCTACTTTAACGACTCCCAGCGCCGCGCCACCGAGGACGCGGGGCAGATCGCAGGCCTCAAGGTTCGCCGCATCATCAACGAGCCGACGGCCGCTTCGCTGGCCTACGGGCTCGACAAGAAGGAGAACGAGACGATCCTCGTCTTTGACTTGGGCGGCGGAACATTTGACGTCTCTATCCTGGATGTCGGCGACGGCGTCTTTGAAGTGAAGTCCACGGCGGGCGACAGCCACCTGGGCGGCGACGACTTCGACCAGAAGATCATCGAGCACCTGGCGGGCGAATTCATGAAGGAGCACGGCGTGGACCTCCGCAAGGACCCCAAGACGCTGCAGCGCCTGAAGGACGCCGCCGAGCAGGCCAAGATGGAGCTGAGCTCCAGCGTGAGCACTGAAATCAATCTCCAGTTCATCGCCAGCATCAACAACGAGCCGGCGCACCTGGAGATGACCATGACCCGCTCGAAGTTTGAGGAGCTCTGCCAAGACCTGCTCACGCGCATCGAAAAGCCGATGAAGCAGTCCGCCAGCGACGCTGGCCTCAGCTACAACCAGATCGATGAGATCATCCTGGTCGGCGGCTCCACGCGCATGCCGATGGTGCAGGACCTCGTGAAGCGGGTGACCGGCAAAGAGCCGAACCGCACCGTGAACCCCGACGAAGTTGTGGCCGTGGGCGCCGCGATTCAGGGCGGAGTCTTGGCCGGTGAGGTCAAAGACATCCTGCTTCTGGACGTGACTCCGCTGAGCCTTGGCGTCGAGACTCAGGGCGGCATCATGCACAAGCTCATCGAGCGTAACACCACCATTCCCACCAAAAAGAGCGATGTCTATACGACGGCGGCAGACGGCCAGACCGAGGTCACCATTCATATCCTGCAGGGCGAGCGCCCGATGGCGCGGGACAACAAGAGCCTGGGAACGTTCAACCTCACGGGCATCCCGGCTGCTCCCGCTCGCGTTCCTCAGGTCGAAGTCACCTTCGACATCGACGCGAACGGAATCCTGAACGTCTCAGCACGCGACAAGGCCACTGGAAACGAGCAGAAGATCACCATCACCGGAAGCGGAACGCTGAAGGATGATGAGATCGAGCGCATGGTGAAGGAGGCCGAGGCCAATGCGGCCAAGGACGCCGAGCTGAAGGAGGTGGCCGAGCTGAAAAACAACGCCGACCGCCTGATCGGCAGCACCGAGAAGTCGATGCGCGATCTGGGCGACCGGGTCTCCGAAGCCGACCGTGGCCGCATCACCGAGCGCATCGACGCCCTCCGCCAAGCCGTGGAGCGCGACGACCTGGAGCTGATCCGCACCTCTTATGCCGAGCTGGAGCAGGAAAGCTACAAGCTGGCCGAAGAGGTCTACAAGCAGACCGGCGACCAGGCTCCCGATGGCGACGAGGCCGACGCCGCGCCGCAGGACGAGGACGTCATCGACGCCGAGTTCGAAGAGAAGAAGGACTAACTGATCCTTCGCGGGCCCTCGCCTTGCGCTCTGCGCAGGCGAGGGCTTCTTTGCGTCAGGGTTGACAAGATTCGAGTTTTGACACGGCCTTCAGCAAAAACAACCTTGGTTGTCCGAACAATTATCGTGCAGACGACCGTCAGACGCCTTGGAGAACTATGAACCGAAGCAAAATTTCGTGTCTCGTCGGGCTCGGGCTGGCGCTGCTGGCATCCGGCTGCTCGACATCCTCCGGAGCCGGGCCACGCAGCCCGTATTCGTTCTACATCACTGATGACCTCACCGCGAGCCATTCGTCGGTGGTCGTGACCCTGCACAAGGTTGAGCTGAAGGGAGAGACGGGCTCATTCACTGTTTTTGACAATCCGGCGGGCATCCAGGTGGACCTGCGCGCCCTGAATGACGGGAATTCGCTCTTTATGGCGATTGGCGCCGGGGCCCCGCCAGCGGGAACCTACAACAAGGTTGAGGTCTATGCAAGCAAGGACCTGAGCCTGACGGCAACGGGATCGACCACACCCACGGCGGCCCAATTTGTGGATTCGCTCGATTCGGGCGTTGGCCGCTCGAAGCTTGAAATGAACCTGACGCCGCCCATCGTTTCCGATGGCACAACGGGGTCGCTGGTCATTGACTTCGACCTGAGCCGATGGACATTTGCGGGTGGACGGGTGACTCCGTTCCTGGTGCGCCACGGCGGCGGCGGGCTGGATGATTCTGGCCGGCACTTCGCGAGGCCCTTCGAGGGCATCGTCCGCGGCCTCAGCGGCTCGGCCCCGAACCAGACGTTCACTTTGGCCGAAGAGCATGGCCTCGAAATCTCGGTGCAGATCTCGGCCGACACGTCTATTTTCTTTGACAGCGGCACGGCAAGCCCCGTGCTGGCCAACGGCCTCAAAGTGAAGGTTTCCGGCGTGATGAACCCGACGACCCGAGTTCTGGCGGCGCGAGCCATCAAGATCGACGATGACGGCAATGACGCCAACGAAGCCGAAGCCAAGGGCCCGGTCGTTGAGATCAACTCCGCTCAGAAATCTTTTGTGATGGCGGTGCGCTTCGGCGTTCTGCTGCCTCCGGCGGCGACGCGAATCAAGGTTGAAACCACGGCTTCGACGGTCTTCTTCCGCCGAGGCGGAGTCGTCACGACGGCGGCGGCGTTCTTTGAGGCGCTGACCTTGGAGCGATTCGTCGAGGCCGAAGGTGTCTTCAACGCCTCCACGGGTGTGCTAACGGCTCGAAAGGTGAAGTTCGAGGACGGACCGGGCGACGATGGCGGACACGAGGCGGAAGCCAAGGGAACGGCCCGCGACATCAACGCCGAGCAGTCCAAGTTCGTGATCGTTCTTTCTGAATGGGAAGGCTTCCAGGGCGCAGTCGGAATGGGCGTTCCCGTTCGGGCTAAAAGCGCTTTGGCCTACAAAAACAACGACGGCGATGTCATCCCGAAGGCTGACTTCTTTGCGGCCCTTTCCAATGGCTCAAAGGTGAAGGCGCACGGCGTCTACAGCGAAGATGGCATTCTGGCCGACCGCCTTCAGTTGAAGGACTGAACCCCTTGGCCGGGCCGCTTCGGCGGCCTGGCCAGCCCCGGGGTACCTTGGTGGAAGTGAATCGAGAACTCCTGCGCGCCTTTTGCGGAGAATGGGGCATCCCGCTTTCCGCCGAGCAGGAGGCCGCTGTGGAGGCTTATTTGGAGTCGCTCTATCGGCACAACCAGACGCGCAACCTCACCCGTGTGGCCGTGGAGGATGCGGTGGAGCGGCATATTTGCGACTCGCTTCTGCCTCTCGACCTCTTTCCTGAGCAGAGCGAAGTGCTCGACATTGGCACCCTTCCCGGTCTGCCGGCCTGGCCCCTGGCGCTCTTTCGGCCCGACCTGCTGGTCACCGCCATCGACGCCACCACGAAGGGGTTTTGCGTGATGGAGGATTGGCCGCTGCCGAACTTGGAGTGGCATCAGGCCAGGGTGGAGGAGAGCGGGGTCCGGCATCGGTTTGATGTGGTCACCGGCCGTGCCGTGGCTCCGCTGGGGGCCCAGCTCGAAATCTCTGCCCAGCCCTGCCGTGTGGGGGGCCGAATCATCGCCTATCGCACTGTGGCCGACCGAGAAGCGGTCGAGGCCTTTCCCGTGGAAGAGCTGGCCCTGGAGCTGGAAAATGTGGTGGTGCGGGCCCTGCCCAGCGGGGTGGAGAGGCTCTTTGCCGTCTATCGCAAGCGGGGAAGAACCGCCTCCACCTATCCTCGTGCGTGGGCGCGGATCAAGAATGATCCTCTAGGTGCTCACTAACGGTTTTGTGCATGAAGTCGTGGAGCCGAACGGCTGCCGGAAAGTCAGGCGCGATCTCCAGCGCCTCCAAGACTTTGATATGGGCCTCTTCATACTTCCGGGTTTCCAGAAGATAGGAAGCATAGTTGGTGAGGGTTTTGGGATTCCTTCCGTCCGCCGCCACGGCTGCCCTCAGTTCGTCGCCAGCCTGCTCGATGTCGCCAGACCGCAGCAAAAGCAGCCCGAGATCGGACTGGGCGTCGGCGATGAGGCCGCGATATTCGGCCTGATCAGTGATCGGCGCGCCGGCCAGAGCAATCCTAAACTGGGTGATCGCCTCTTCGCTGCGCTCAAGCCCCATCAGGACCTTGCCCAAGATGATCTGCGGGCCAAGCATCGTGGGCTGGTAGGCAATGAGGCCGCGCACCTTGGGCTCGGCGTTGCGCAGGGACTGCAGATCGGCCTCGGTCAGCGGCTCGTCGGCGGCCAGCGCTTCCAGCGGGCCTTGGGTGAGACGCTGGACTTCGACCAGCGTCTTCTCCTGCATCGGAGCGTTTTGGATCAGCTCGGTGTCTGGCGCATCGGCCGCCTCCGGGTTCGGAGTGCATGCCGTGGCCAGCGCCAGGCTAGCGCACAACAAAATTGACCAGGCGCCCGGGGACATAGACACGCTTCACAACCTCCTTTCCTTCGAGATAGGGGACGACCTTTTCGACCGCCGCCGCTGCTGCCAACACCGCCTCTTCGCTGGCATCCGCCGCCGCTTCCAATGATCCGCGCAGCTTGCCGTTGACCTGCACCGCGATTTGGACGACGTCCGCCGCCGCGAGCCTGGCTTGACCCACGGGCCAGGCGCAGTTCAGCGTGAACCCGGCGCCATCCAGCTGCGCCCAAAGCTCATCCGCGCTGTGCGGAGCCGCCGGAGACAGGAGAAGGATCAGCGACTCCATCGCCTCGCTGAAGGCCAGGCGCTCCGAGTCGTCGCATTCCGCGTTGCCTTTGGTCAGCTCGTTCAGCTCGTTGACGGCGATCATGAGCGTGCTGACATAGGTGTTGAAGGCGAACTTTTCGATGTCGTCCGTTGCCTTGAGAATCGCCTTGTGGGTGGCGCGGCGGATGGCCGGGGCGCGGTTGGTGGGCTCAACCTGATCGATCTGGGCCCGCCAGTTGGGCTGCCAGAAGGGCGCCAGCTCAGCGCACAGCTTGAAGACCCGGGTGAGGAACCGCGATGTGCCCTGCATGCCTTCGTTGGACCACTGGACGTTTTGGTCGAAGGGGGCGACGAAGAGCTCGAAGAGGCGGAGCGCGTCGGCGCCATAGGCTTCGACGGCTTCGTCGGGGGTCACGACGTTGCCTTTGCTCTTGGACATCCGCACCCAGCGCCAGTCCAAATCCTTCTCATCCATGCCTTCGGCTTCGGCAAAGCTCACCAGGATTCCGGTGTCGCCCACGTCCAGCGTTTCGCCTTCGCGCGGGGCTCGGTAGGGGGTTTTGGCCAGAACTTGGCCCTGGTTTCGCAGGGTTTGGAAGGGCTCATCCACCGGGCAGAGGCCGGCGTCGAAAAGCACCTTGGTCCAGAACCGCGCATAGAGCAAGTGCATGACCGCGTGCTCGGCGCCGCCGACATAGCAGTCCACCGGCATCCACTTGGCCAGGCTCTCGGGGCTCCAGGCGGCTTCATCGTTATGGGGGTCGCAGAAGCGCAGGAAGTACCAGCTGGAGCAGGCGAACCCGCCCAGGGTGTCGGTCTCGCGGCGGCCAAGGGAGCCATCGGCGGTGGTGACGTTGACGAAGTCGGGGATGCGGCTGAGGGGGCTGGAGCCGTCATCGGAGGGCTCGTAGCTTTCGACCGGGGGCAGCTCCACGGGAAGCAGATCGTCCGGCGCGAGCTCGGGGTGGCCTTCCTTGTCATAGATCACCGGGATCGGGCAGCCCCAATAGCGCTGGCGGCTGATGAGCCAATCGCGCAGGCGATAGTTGACCTTCTTCTCGCCGATGCCCTCTTCCTCCAGCCACTCAATGAGCTTTTCTTGGGCCTCCGCGATGGTCAGCCCCGAGAATGAGCCGCTGTTGATGAGCCAGCCCTCTTTGGCCGAAGAGGGAAGGGTGAATCCGCTCGGCATGGCCTGCTTGCCCGGCTTTTCGGGCGAGATGATCGGCAGGACCGGGAGGCCGTGGACGAAGGCGAATTCGAAGTCGCGCTCGTCGTGGGCGGGCACCGCCATGATGGCTCCGGTGCCGTACCCCATCATCACGTAGTCGGCGATGAAGAGGGGAATGCGCTGGCCGGTGGCGGGGTTGATGGCGTGGGCCAGGGTGCGCACGCCGGTCTTTTCTCGGCCTTCGGCGGCGCGGTCTTCGTCGGTGAGCGACTTTGCCTTCTTGAGGTACTGGCGGATGCGCCGGCGCTCGCTGAGCGGGCTCACGGAGATGATCTTCTCCACCAGCGGGTGCTCGGGCGCCAGCACGCAGAACGTGACGCCATAGATGGTGTCGATGCGCGTGGTGAATGCCTCGAAGCTCAGCTCTTGACGGCCGATCTCCATGCCGTCGTTGGCGCGGTGGAGCACGGCGAGGTCGAGAAAGTCTTCGAAGGCGTCTTCGATGTCGTCGAAAATCTCCTCGGCCTGCTCAAGCTGGCGAATGAGGCCCTGCTGGCGGCTCTTGTCGCTGGGGTCATCGGCGTCAATGCCGCGAATCTGCTCTCGGATGGCTTCGAGCTGGTCCTCCAGCGAGTCGTGGATGGCCTGCAGCGACTGCGACTGGTTCATCAGGGCGTCGGGGTCGGGGTCGGCGGCCAGCGCGGCGAGCTGGGGCTCCACCAGGCTGAAAACGGCCTTGACTTTGCGGACCTCCTCCAGCGGGGTCTCCCAGTCCTCCGACTCTTCGTTGGCGGCTTGGAGGGTGGCCTCGGCGGAGGCGAGCAGGGCTCGAGCCTGCTTCATCTGCTCGGCCATGCCGGGCAGGCGCTGGGCCAGCCGGGCTTCGGCGGCCTCCAGGCTGGGGGGCTCGGGCAACACGACATCCATGCGGAACTGGGCGCCCTCGCTTTTGCCGATCCAGTTGCGCTGCATCTGCTTGATGCCTTCGGGCCAGTCGATGCGGTCCAGCCCTTCCAGAAGCTGTTCGGCGTATTCGGTGATGCGGAAAAACCACTGCGGAATGGAGCGCTTTTCGACCGGCGTTCCGCACCTTTCACAGAGCCCGCCGACGACCTCTTCGTTGGCGAGGGCGGTCTTGTCCTTGGGGCACCAGTTCACTTCGGCCTGGCGGCGCTCGGCCAGCCCGCGCTCGTGCAGGAGCTTGAAGATCCACTGCGTCCAGCGGTAGTAGCTGGGGTCGCTGCTCTTGAAGCTGCGCGACCAGTCATAGCTCACGCCGATGAGGTCCATCTGGCGGCGGTAGTTGTCCGCGTAGTCGTCGATCATCTCGCCGGGCGGCCGCTGGCGCTTGATGGCCTCATTCTCGGCCGGCAGGCCAAAAGCGTCGAAGCCCATGGGGTGCAGCACGTTGAAGCCCTGCATCCGCTTCATGCGGCAGATGACATCGGTGGGCACATAGTTGCGGCAGTGCCCCACGCTCAGGCCGGCGCCGGAAGGGTAGGGGAAGAAGTCGAGCCCATAAAACTTGGGCCGCCCCTCCACCTCGTGGGTCAGAAAAAGGTCGGCGTCGGCCCACCTGCTCCTCCACACCCCTTCAAACTCGCCCGGCTCGTACCTTTCGCGCATGTCTGGGGTCTATTGTGGCCCCTTTCAAGAGGAGTAAGGGGGTAGGTCGATCTGGATGCAGAGTCCGGAGTTTTCTGAGGCGGACAAGAGGGCTGCTGCGGCCCAAATCACGGCTGGCCTCCTCCGCCGCGGGCATGCTTTCGGGAGCTTTCGATGCGCTCTTGGACGCTTCTCGGCAGCCGGTTCATGCCCGCCATGTCTCCGGCCGGAGGGCGGATGTCGATCAGGGTCACGGAGACTTCGGTCTCCTGCCCATCGCGGCTCGGGATGCGGGCCGCGAGGCTCCAAATCGCCTGATCCAGCATGGCGAAGCTACGGTAGTCCGGCATATGGATGCGCATGTCGGCCTGTTCGGGGTTTTCGGCGGATCCGAGGGAATTGCCCAGCTCTTCGGGCTCAAGAACCTCCAGCTCGCCTGTGCGCGCGTTGTAGGCCAGGATTTGACCTGTGCCGGAGCCTGCCAGCTTGAACTGGGCGGTTCCGGGGGGAACCTTGCCGAGCTCGGCCCTGGCTGGCTCAGAATTCCCGCCATATTCAAAGTAGGCGAAGTCGTCTTCTGAGTCAGGGCGGGTGTTCGTGGCCGGGCCGACATGGGCGCCGACGACTCCGCACAGAGCCTGCTCTGCCCGCACCATCATTCCGGGGTCGAAGCGCGTCATGGGCTCTTTGGTGATTGAGCTGAGGACGCCGCGCGGCAGGCTGGAGAGGAACTGGAAGACAGAATAGTTTTCGCTGATCTGCTCGATGCCGGCCGACTGACTAAGCCAGGGGATCGCCGAACTGATCAAGCGGGAATAGGCGCCGCCCCAGGCTGCGGGCCGCACCTGACGGTTGACCGCCATGGCCGCCGTGACGATGCCTTCGCGCTGATTCAAGTGCCGCTTCAACAGCTCGGCCATGGCCCTGCGCGAGAAGCGCGATTCGATGGCACGACCGAGCGCCCAGGGGCGTCCGGCTCCGTCTCGCCATTCAAAGTGAGCGGCCAGGCCAGGGTCGGCGGGCATTTCGGGCATCGCGAAACCGGTGGCCTCTTCCAGGCCCTCTTCCGGAGCAGCCGGTGCTGAAACAGCACCCGTCGGGAAGCGCGGCAGGCTATCCAAAAGAGAATCCGGCAGGAAGGCGACAAAGGATGTCCCTGCCTTCTGAGCGGCTTTGAGCATGGGCTCGCCGGCAGATTTTGCCAACGGCTCCGCCTCTGTCAGTTGAGCGATCACCTGTTCGGGCTTAATGCCGCTGACTTCGAACGGCACAGGCTGGACTTTCTCATCGCCAAAGGGGTGGCCTTCGGGCTGCGCGGCGCGGCGCGGCTCCAGGCTGAAGATCACGGCCATGGGGCCAGAGAGGCCCATATCCATCATTCCGCCTTCTCCGCGCTCCCCGGTCTGCGCCGTCACCGAGACTTCATTCCCGCTCCGGCCGATGCTGATGGAGGCCGCGTCGAGGTTGGGAGTTCGGTTGAGAAGAGCCAACACCTCTGGAAGCCGCATCGATTCGTCCATCATCATCGACATCCGCATGAGGCTGTTCATGCGCGCCAGCACCTTCATCATTGCGTCCCGCATGGCCGGCGTCAGGGGCCGCTCCAGGCGGTTGGGCCGGGTGGAGAACCGAACAGTTTCGCCGACGGGCATCGTGAAGAGGCTCCCCAAGCCCAGCGTTTCAACGATCTCCGCCATCATCGACTGCTCGAAGACATCGTTCACCATGTCGGGGTCGCTGAAGGCGGTGAACATCATCTTCATCGCCTCCTCTTCCTTCTCCTGCATGAAGAGCTCGAAGACCTGCGGCATGATGGCCGACGCCTTCTTCATGTTGGCCAGCGTGAGTTCGGCCTGATCGTTCGCGGCCTGGCGAATGAGGGCGGTTTCCTGAGTGGCGGTGCGCTCCAGGAGCCAGCCTTCGGAGGTCTGCCGCCACTCTGCCCCGGAAACCCAGGCCGCGCGCTCCATGAACCACTCCAGGCTCTCGCCGTCCATGCGAACGGCTATCACGTCTTCGGCGGTGCGTGCGTCGGCGCGCAGGCTCACTCCGCTGAGCTTGGAAAGCTCGGGAAGGAGCTGATCAAGCCGCGCTCCTGGGCTCTCGAATTGCAGAGGAGCCGCAAGGGCGACGGCACAAAGCGCGGCGGAGATCATGAAGGCACTCAGGCGCCGCAGGGCGCCCGTGTCTTTATACTCCCGAGGGAGGCAGGAGGATTCCGCCACATTCCGGGGCGGCGGGGCGAGGGGCGGCATACTCATGGCCCATGAATCGCGCCGAAGCCACAGAAAAGGGGAGGCTGGACCGGCTGTTGCAGACGCAGATGCCCGGCGAAAGCCGCAGCCGCATCTCGGCGCACATCGCGGCGGGACGGGTTTTGGTGAACGGCGAAGCGGCCCGCAAGCCCGGGCACAGCCTGCGCGCCGGTGACGCCGTGGAATGGGAGCCCATGGCCGAGGCTCCGGCGCCCACATGGGAGCCCTATCAGATTGATCTGCCCGTGCTGTTTGAAGACGAGCACATGATCGTGGTGAGCAAGCCGCGCGGACTGCCGACTCACCCGGCGCCAGGGCTCAGCGGCCCGACCTTGGTTCACGCGCTTTTGGGGCAGGGAACCAGCCTGAGCGAAGGGGCGACGCC
>JBGSIR010000231.1:0-4898 GCA_041742415.1 Fimbriimonadaceae bacterium
GGCGGGCAGTTCCGCCCTCGCGAAGGCGGCGGCCTGGTGGTTGGTCCTGTGCGCGAAGGCACTCCCGCCCACGATGCCGGCCTCAAGATGGGCGATGTCATCCTGAAGGTGAACGGCGCCGACGCCGCCAACCCCAACCTGTTGAATGGGGAAGACGGTCAGGAAATGAAGCTGGTGGTGAAGACCGGCGAAGAGCCTGAGCGCGAGGCCACCCTCAAGATTCGCAGCTATTCCACCGTTCGCCCGGAGACTCTGAGCTGGGTGGACGACAAGACCGCACACCTGCGCATCTTCACTTTCAGCAATGGCTATGACCGCGCCAACATCGAAAAGCTCCTGCGCGAAGCGGCTCCGGCCGATCGCCTGATCTTGGATTTGCGGAGCAACGGCGGCGGCGCCGTGAGCAATCTCAACCACCTTCTCAGCCTTCTGCTGCCCCACGACACTGCCTATGGCAGCTTTGTCTCCCGCAGGCTTTTCCAGGATTTCGTGAAGGCGAACCCTGACACTGAGCCGACCCTGAACGCCATCGCGGAATGGAACCCGAGCCCGGCCCGCACCCGCCGGCGCAGCCAGCCGCCCTTCCAGGGGCAGATCGCCGTGCTCATCAATCGCGGCAGCGCCAGCGCCAGCGAAATCACCGCGGCCGCGCTGATGGAGCTGGCCGGCGCCAAGCTGGTGGGAAGCCGCACTGCGGGCGCCGTGCTCGCCAGCACCTTTGCCCGGCTGCCTGAAGGCTTTTCGATGCAGCACCCCGTGAGCGACTACCTCACCGTGAAGCTGCGCCGCCTGGAAGGGCAGCCGCTGATGCCGGACCTCGAAGTTGCGGCTGGCGGCGAGGGCGATGTGGCCCTCGCCAAGGCGGCGGAGCTCCTGCGCGAATTGGCGCAGGATCCGCCGCAGCAAAAGAAGGCGGCTTAGCCCGTCTTCTTGGGCATCAGCTCAACGAGCTTCTTCACGCCAGCGGCGCTCTTGTGCAGCTCAAAGGCGTCGTAGAGCTCGCCGGTGGCCGTGCGGCTTTCATAGCGGATCTTGTCCTGATCCACGTGAACGAGCTGATAGAGCTGAGTCTGGGCGGCGGTGCTTCGCATGAAATCCACGTCGCCCAAGTCATACATCTTGGGGCCGCTCACGCTCACCACATAGACCGTCCCTGCGGCGTCATCCACCGCAGTCAGGCCGGTGGCCAGGTTCATTCGGCCATAGGTGTGGTCGTGGCCCTGCAGCACAAAGTCCACTTTGTGCTTGTCTAAGATCGGCTTCCATTGGGCGCGAAGCTCCACATTGTCGCGTCCTCGGGCGGTGCTGAACATCGGATAGTGGAACGTAAGAATTGTCCACTTTTGGGTGTTCTCGGTGAGAACTCTGTCCAGCCAGGCCGCCTGTTCTTCCACCATGTCCAGGCTGTTCAGGCTGATGATGCGGGCGCCTTGGTAGTCGAAGAAGTAGTTGGTGTCCTCCAGCCCGGGCACGCCGTTGCGGGGGTATTCGAATTGGGGCTGCCACTGCGGCGCAAGAGCGCGCTCGCCGGTGCGTTCGCCGGTTTCGCTCACCAGCCGATAGTATTCGTGATTGCCGGGGGTGGCGACTTGCGGGCGGCTGGCGTTAATCCATCCACCGGCCTCAAACCACTCGCCCCACTCCAGGTCTCGCTCGGCGCGGTTGATGAGGTCGCCGGCATGAAGCATAAAGTGGGCTTTCGGCAGGTCGCTGTTGGCCTGGCGAATCACGCGGCTCCACTTGCTGCGCACATCGTTTTGGGCGTCGCCAAAGTAGATAAAGCTGAACGGCTCGGGGGCGTCGGAGGCGGTGGTGAACTGGTGCCACTCGCTGAAATTCACGCCGTCGCCCACGCGGTAGGCGTACATCGTCTTGGGCTTGAGCCCTCTGATCACGGCCGTGTGGAAGCGGGCGATGTAGGGCGAGTTATCCTGGACTTCGCTGCGCGGCATGGCGATGTCTTCGTGCCGGGCGTCGAGACGGGTGGCGTCCTGCTCCAGGTTCGGGCCGGCGATGGCTTCGCGGTACTGGACGAATCCTTGGCCGACGGCGCGGCTGGTGCGCCAGGAAACGGCGATCGTGGTGGCCGGATCATCGGCAAAAGTGATCACCACCCGGTCGGGAATCGGGGTGGGGCGGTAGCGCTCGTTGAGGTCAACGGGCTGCAGCGCCGCGGCTGCCAGAAGGGTGGCGAACATCCCCTGCATTCTGACGGGAAGCCCGGGGCCTTAACACTCCCTTGACATTCCGGTCCCAGTCATTAGTCAGTCAGCCGGCCGCTTTTGGTGTGGCCATCCAAGAAGAGTTCATTGATCCACTCGTCATGCGATGTCGCATAGGGACTTTCAACATTCTTATCCACCCTCCGCAAAATAACATCCCGAAGATATGGCCAAGTGGAGGAGGCTTGACTCTTGTGAAGCGAGATGCTCCCGTCAGCAGAAACGATCCATTCCGGGGCAAGCAGAACCTCATAGCTTGTGTGCTTGTTCGTTCGAAGGGCGCCGTTGGTATGAATCTCTTCGTCATTCCGCGCATGGCGATCTGCAGGACAGTAGAAGATGCTTTCTTCTTTGATGTAGGTCAAAAGCGAGTTCTTCCAACGTTCGGGGTCGCCCTTCACCTCGGCGACAGTGTCCAGCACACCATCAACATCTTTCCCAACCGTGTTGGTGGTGAAAGGCGGCATCATATCGTTGTAGTCTCCCGCATACAGATCAATCGCCTTGCCGATCTGACTCAAGTTCTGCAAACAAGAGGACCGCAGGGCCGAGGCCCTCACACTGCCCGCCACGGCAAAGATGATGGCGCTGAGGATGGCGATGATAACCATCACTACTAGTATCTCAATGATCGTAAAGCCTGCTCTCACCGCCCTCACAATACGCGAGAATTGTTAAGGCACAATTAAGCCCAGCCAAATTTTCTCCGGCTGGGCTTGAAACGGGGCTTAGCTGCCCTGGACCAGCTTGGCCTTGACCGCCTTCATGGCGGCTTCGGTGCGGCTGTTCACCTGAAGGGCCTTCAGGATGTTGCTCACGTGGTTCTTCACCGTCTTTTCGGCGATGGAGAGGTGGGTGGCAATTTCCTTGTTGCGCATGCCCTTGGCGATGAGCTCCAGAATCTCGGTCTCGCGGTCGCTGAGGACGTAGAGCTCGGTGTCGTCGGTCTCCTCGTCGTCCTTCACGCGGCGGAAGTCTTCGATGACCTTGGCGGCGATGCGCGGGGTGATCTTGGCTTCGCCCCGGTGGGCCAGGCGGATGGCGTCGACCACTTCCTGAGGGGTGGAGGTCTTGAGCAGGTAGCCGATGGCTCCGGCGCGGAAGGCCTCAAAAACGGTCTCGTCGTCCTCGTTGATGGTGAGCACGACGGCCTGGATGTCCTTCTCCTTCTTCAGGACGCGGCGCATCAGCTCCAGCCCGTCCATCTTCGGCATGTTGATGTCGGTGAGCAGGACGTCGGGGGCATCATTTTCGCAGGCTTCGGCGGCCTCGGCGCCATCAGTGCACACTGCGACGATCTGGCACTCGGGCATCAGCGTCAGGGTGCGCTGAATGGCGGTGCGGTAGGCGGGCTCGTCGTCTGCCACGACGACACGAATCGATGCGGACATCTCAAAAGAGTGTAGCATTCCTGCGAATGGCTCTGCTTGACGTTTCCGGCCTCAAGGTCCGCTTTGGCGGGGTGGACATTTTGAGAGGCGTCGATTTCTCGGTCGATGCGGGCCAAACCCTGGGCATCGTGGGCGAAAGCGGGTGCGGAAAATCAATGACCGGCCTGGCCCTCATGGGAATGATTCCGTCGGGAGGCAAAGTGGCCGAAGGATCGATTATTTTCGATGGCCAAGACCTTACAAAGCTCAGCCGCCGCGAATGGCTGGAAGTGCGCGGAAAGTCCATCGCCATGGTCATGCAAGACCCCTTCACCAGCCTCAACCCCATGATGAAGGTCGGCGATCAGGTGGCCGAAGTCTATCGGCTGCACGCCAAAGACTCTTGGCCGGAGGCGCGCATCAAGGCCGTGGCGATGCTGGATCGGGTTGGAATTCCCGATCCGGAGTCCGCCGCGAAGAAATTTCCCCACCAAATGAGCGGCGGCCAGCGGCAGCGCGTGGTCATTGCCACGGCTTTTGCTGCGCGGCCCAAGCTCCTCATCGCCGACGAGCCCACGACGGCCCTCGACGTCACCATTCAGGCCCAGGTTTTGCGCCTGATCAAGGAGCTTCAGGAGGAGGTGGGCACGGCCGTGATTCTCATTTCGCATGACGTGGGCGTGGTCGGTGCAATGGCCGATGATGTGGCGGTTTTCTATGCGGGCCGCGCCGTGGAAAGAGGCCCGGCTGTAGAGGTGCTTCGCCGCCCGGCGCATCCCTACACCCAAGGACTTTTGGCGAGCGTCCCCGTGCGGGGCGCCAGCAGGCTTCAAGTTTTGGAAGGGTCTCCAGTCCAGTTTGGCGCGATGCCGCCGGGTTGCCCCTTCGCGCCGCGATGCCCGCATCGGCACGATCAGTGCATCGAAGAGCCCGATCTCATTGGCGGACGGTCGGCCTGCTGGCTTCAGGCTTCCGCCGAAGCGTAGAGCCGGTCGAAGACGGCAGAGGCGTCAAACGTTGGGTCGAACTGTCCGGAGAGCACCGCGCCAATCAGGGCGGCAGAAAGCAGGTCGGCGTCGCGCATCAGCGACTTGCGCGGGAAGGCTTTGGCGGCTTTGGCGTGGCCCTGCCGCCAGGCGTCGTTGAGCTCCTTCAGCACGGGCGTCAGCTCGGGCATCTCTGCTTCGACCGCCTTCAGCCCCATCCAAACGCGGCCCAAGGGGCTGGTCGGTTTGCTGTAGGCCTCGGCCATAGCCATGGCCGTCTCAAGCTGGTCGCGTGAAGAGCCGTCGCCGGCGATCTTGGT
>JBGSIR010000232.1:0-3275 GCA_041742415.1 Fimbriimonadaceae bacterium
CCGTGTCCCAGCGGCGGCCATATTCCTGACGGCTGCTGATAACGGTGATGAGGCGACGCGCCGGGCGGGTGGTGGGCAGGCTGTGGATGGAGAAGATCTGCTCTGGTCCGGTGTCGCCGAGGCTCACATTCTGCAGCAGCATCGATCCATTGAAGTGCAGGCCGATGAGGGCGTTGTCGTTCAGGATGCCAATCTCCTTGTTTCGCTCGGCGTGGATGGTGTCGATGGCCATGTCATAGACCGCGACCATGCCGTCTTCGGAGCCCGGGTTTCCGGGCGGGCCGATGTGGAGGAGGGCGCCGACATGCTCCAGGCGGCCGCCGCGAATCGTGGTCTGCGTGCCTCCGGGCATGCTGAACATCACGGCCGTAAAGTTGCCCTGACATTCAATAAAGTTGTTGGTTCCGTTGGCGTTGGAGGAGTCCTTGAGGTTGCCGTCATTCTTCAGGGCATATCCCACCCTCATGCCCACCGCATTGCAGCCAATAAACTGGTTCGCCAGAGTGTTCAGGCCGTTGATGCTGTAGCCGACATTGCCTTGGTCGGCCACAAACTTGATGAATTCTGCGCTCTTGCGCTCGCCGGAATAGTTCGGCTCAAACACGGAGGAGCACTGCTCCAGAATGACCATGGTGGTGTCGCCGAATTCGGGAGGAATGGCGCCCGTTCCCACGGCAAAACCCACCGAATTCTTAACGCCCGACTTCATGCGCACCCGGCAGCGGGTGAGGCGGTTGTCATAGACGCTCTTCCGCCGCCCGTCGGCGGTGATGTGGGTGAGCTCGATGCCGATGCAGTTCGACTGCTCCAGGTCGAGGTTGATGTTCTCCATATCCATGAGGTTGGGAGCCATGGCGCGGATGGCGGCCAGCCCGGGCGGGCCGACATAGCGGAGCTGGCCCACATTGCCGTCGCCGATAATTCTGAGGCGGGCCTGCATCCAATAGTCGATCTTGCTGGGCGCAATCACGATGGGCCGGGTGAGCACGTAGCTGCGCCCGATGTTGGGAATCCTCACCGTCCCCCCACCCCGCTTGATGGCCTCGTCGATGGCCTTTTGAATGGCGGTGACGTCCTCGCCGATGGGCAATTCGGGCGTCGAATAGAAGTCCCGCACATTCACCTCCTCTCGGTTGGCGGGCTGCTGGGCGGCAAGGGCCAAAAAAGCGAAGACCATCACCCTATCAAGACGCGTGCCAAGCCCAGGCGCTATCGCGCGGCGGCGGATTGGGCGGGGCACTGCCAGGCGTCTTCGGTGAGGCCCATTCGGCGGGAGGCTTCGGGCCAGGCGAGCAGCTTGGCAGATGTGTCGGAGTGAAGGGTGTGGGCCTGACTGCGGCGGAAGGAGGCGGCGTCGCGCAGGATGGCGGATTCCGCAGGCTCACTCAGCCCGCTCAAGGCTCCTGAGCACGGAAGGTTCACCAGATACTGATAGCTCGACCCGCCGATCTCATGAAACGGCGAAGGGGCCGGGAATTCGCCGGGGTCGCTCGGGCTGATCCAAAGACTGCGGGAGGCCTTGTACGGCTCCAGAGCGTCGATGATAGTCGGGAGCTCAGCCGTCCTGCCCAAGACATCCGCGTTGATGTCACCGGCCAGGACGCCCGCCTTGAGGCCCGCGTCCACGGTCCAAGGCGTCCGGTCTCCATAGTCGGCAGCATAGAGATGCACCGCCGTGCCCAGCTGCTTGAGCGACTGGAGCGAAGCCGAATCGCCCGCCGCGGCACGGGCGCGCGTGAAGACGGGAAAAAGCAGGGCGGCCAAAACTGCGATGACCGCCAAAACCACCAAGACTTCGATCAGCGTAAATGCTCGCCTCACTGCGGCTTTTCCTCGTAGAGCGTCAGCATTCCCAAGGCGGCCGCCTTCACATCCGGGTCTTCATCCTGTGCAAGTTTTCGCAGAAATTCAGCCACCCTGGCTCGCTGAGGGCTGCGCTTATAGGAGATGCCGCCAATCGTGGCCGCGCACTCTGCGCGAACGCGGGGGTCAGAGTGGCGGGCAAAGCCTTCCAGCTTCTCCCACTCCTCCTCGGTCAATCCTTCGTTCTCATCCCCGGAGACGGTAAGAGCCGTCATCTCCCGCTGGATTTCCATTGGGATTTCGGTGATCTGCTGGCGGCCGGCGGCATAGTCAGCTTTGCCTGGCTGGCAGGCGCCAAGAGCCAGGCCTAGACAGATGGCTAGGGCAGCCTTGACGGTGCGTGAGAACATAGTTTATCTTACGATATGAGAGCCTAAACACTTCGTCTGACCTTAGTTCCGCTCTCAGATATGGCCAGGAATGTCCATTGCGCTGTGGAGAATGCGCAGGATGTAGATCCCATGTGCCGCCTCTCGGTAGATGATGTAGTGGCCGTACTTAGCTCCCGGCCACTTCACGAACACGGCTCGGGCCGTTGTGTGCCCTTCGATGGGCTTGCCTTTCTTGGGTTCACCGGCAATCTCCAAGGCCGCTTCTTCTAGAAAGTCGGCATATCGTTCGGCCTGATCCCAGCCCCATTGGTGCGCCGTATGATCGTGGGTGGCGGAGAAGTCGTCAGCGGCGAGCGGGCTGTAGGCTACGCGGTCTTGCCCGGGGTGTTCTGAATCCATGCCTTCGTTTGATTTCTGGCAAGCTCGCGAACTTCCTGTGGGGTCAGTGCTTCGCCCCGTTCGTACTGGAGATCGGCCTGTCGAACCATTTCCATCTGCTCGGGGCTGAGCCGAATGGCTTCCTGCTCCCCGTCAAGTCTCTGCTCTTCCATCAGGCCTCGTGGACTTGTATTCTACGCCAAGCCAAATTTGTGCAGCGGAGGAGGAGCCGGAGGCCTCGACCGCTGCGTGGGGCAGGCGCCTTACCAGCCGCGGACGGCCAGGAGCTCGTGGTCGGGGAGGCTGCTGCAGTTAATGCCGACCATGGCCTCGCCCAGCCCGGCGCTGATTTCGGCGAGCTTCTTGGCGTCGTCCTTGAACAGCACCGAATCCACGATGGCCTTGGCGCGCTTCACGGGGTCGCCGCTCTTGAAGATGCCGCTGCCCACAAAGACCGTCTCGGCGCCCAGCTTCATCATGAGGGCGGCGTCGGCGGGGGTGGCGATGCCGCCGGCACTGAAGTTCGGCACGGGGAGGCGGCCCTTTTCGTGGACTTCGCGGATGAGCTCCAGGGGGGCCTGGTGCTCTTTGGCCAGGACGTAGAGCTCATCCTCGCGGGCGTTGGCCACCAGGCGGATCTCCGCCATGATGGTGCGCATGTGGCGCACGGCCTCCACCACGTCGCCGGTGCCGGCTTCGCCC
>JBGSIR010000233.1:0-2026 GCA_041742415.1 Fimbriimonadaceae bacterium
GCCAGGTCGGCGCCAGATTGGCCCACTGCTTGACGGTCAATGAGCGCCGCCAGGCGAATGTCGGCTGATTCCGAAACAGCCTGCACCACTTCGCGGCCCATGCGCCCGGCGGCTCCCGCCACGGCAAGCCGAATCACTGCCCCGCCTCCTTCGCCCGGGGAGCGCCCGAGCGGCGGAGCATCACGATTTCGCCTTCCACCTCGCGATGGATCGCCACCGGCATGCCCTGGCCATCCAGCCACCACGATTCTGCGCTTCCGAGGGCAACCTTGCGGCCGCTGGCCATGCCTTCCGCTGCGCGCACCTGCTCCACGTCAAATCCGGCCATGGCGACGCGCTCAAAGTCCAGCTCGTCCATGTTGAACCGGGCAAACGTAGCCGGAGCGATGCGCTGGGGCAGCGGCCGACCCAAAAGCTGAACCGCCAAATCCGCCGTGCCCAAGCCCGCGGGCGGCGCGGTTTCGGTCTCCTGCACGCCAAAGCCAGGGATCGGGAGGCTCACCACGGCCTTGCCGCCGGTGAACTCCACCTTGATCTCACTCAGCTTGTCGCCCGACCGGCGCCGGAGGCTCATGCGCAGAGGCTCACCGGCCAGGGTGTGCTCGCGGGTCTCCACGGTCCAAGTCGCCTGATTTCCACTGCGCTGGGTCAGGGTTTCGATGGTCGTCAGCCGGTCGGCCGAACGCTGCACTTCCAGGGTGACCACGCCCACCGATTCGCCCTCGATGGTGGCGGCGTAGCGGGCCTCCCAGCCGCTGGCGGCGGGCGCCATCAGAGCCAAAGCGGCGGCGATCACGCCTCATCCTCCCGAATCATCACCAGGCCGGGCCGGGCCAGGCGCAGCAGGCGGCCTTGGCCGTCGGTCCAAGTTTTTGTCTCGCCGATGTCGATGCGGTGGGCTTGCACAGTTTTTCCTCCCCATTCCAGGGGCTCCTCTCCATGATAGACGCTCAAAACGGGCTGCCATCGCATCGAGTCCAGGCTGAACCGCCAGCCTGGGGCCTTCTCGCCTGGGGTCGGGACGCGGGTCCAAAACCAGAGGTCGGCGGCGGCGGTCGGCTCGCCCGGACACTCGGCGGGGCGGATGCCCGGCCCTTGGGCGATGCGGTCCACCAAAACCATGCTTCGCTCCAGCTCCAGCGTTTGTCCGGCGCCCCAACGGGTCAATTTGGCGGCGATGGTCCGCCCCTGACTGTCGGTGAGGCTCTCGGTGACCACCCGCGCTGTCTGCTCACCGCCCTTGCGCAGAGTCATATCCACCAGCACGCGCCGCCGAGTCTCGGTGCGCTCCTCCTCGATAAAGGCTTCGCCAACCACGCCGTCATCGGCCAGCACGCGGAGGCGGATGGGCAGGATGGGCTCCTGCCACGCAAGGACGGCGGCGGCGAGGATCATTGAATGATAAGACGGGCGGCTTCGACGCCGGATTCATAGGCCAGCTCGGCCCGGGGCCCCGCCAGTCCATCGCCCGCCAAAATGCAGCGCGCGCCGGGCAGGTTCACTTTGCTGAACATCTGAGTTTGGTCCGGCTGGGCATAGAGCCAGCGATGGCTGCTGACCGCCGCCGGCTGACCGAATTCCTGGCCGATGAGCCGCTTGAGGTGGCCCAGGGCGTCGTGGACCAGGTCCTCCTCGGGCTGCTCCCAGCCATTTCGGCTGGCCTGGCGGCTCAGGTGAATCACAAACGCCGAGTGGCCGTCTGGCGCCCGGCCGGGGCTCTTGGTGCTTTCGCAGGTCATCCAAGTGATCGGGTGATCCTGCTCCGGGTTCAAAAGAGCGTGCCAAGGCGCATGAAAGGGCCGGTCGAAGCCGAACATCAGGGCGATCACCTGGCGGTACTCCACCTGGCTGAGCGGAGTGGGCAGGCCGGCGGTGGCCAGAAGGGCGGAGGTCTGCGGCGCGGGCGCGGTCAGCACCACGGCGTCGAAGTCTTCGCCGTTCAGCCGCCAGCCCGGCTCCAGGCTCTCCATAGTCTCCACGCGGGTTTCGCGGCGCACCTCCACTCCCTCGGCAAGGTGCTTGGCCA
>JBGSIR010000234.1:0-9236 GCA_041742415.1 Fimbriimonadaceae bacterium
TCACCCCGTCAGTATATCAGTTTGGGATCATGGAATCGCCCGCGCCGCCCAGCCGTCATTAACCCTGAGCATGCTTTTCGCCGCCCTGGCCCCCGCCGCCCTCGGACTGCTCCAATCTCAGAGCATCTCCGCCTACTATGAGCAGGACCTCGAAGACGCCTCATTCGCGGCGGTTCAGGTGTCATCCAGCCAGCGGGAGCTACAGAAAATCAATGCCGACTTTGCCCGGTCGTTCCGGTTCAAAACCGTGCAGGTCAAGCTGAAGGAGCCCTTTAAGCTGCGCTTGGAATCGAACGTGGACGACACCAGCATGCTCATCGTGACCAACGGTCCGATGCAGCTCATCTCGGTGCCCCGCGCCCGCATCAGCCAGAAAACCGACCTCACTGGCAAGCCCGGCCGCCGCCAGACCAGCCTCGACTTCGGCCTCGTGACCCCCGCCCTCTTTCGCGACCTCTTCGATGCCAAGTTCATCCGCATCGACCGCGCCACCGGCGCCGCCGTCTTCGACCTCACCTACAAACCCCGCCTCAACGACGGCACCCGCCACCGCATCTGGATTCACCCCGAGCGGAAATACACCATCCGGCGCGAGTGGTACTCCCAATTCGGCGGCCGGCTCCAGGCCACCTTCAACTACGAAAAACCGGTCAGCACAAAGGGCGTCTGGTTCCCCACAAGAGTCTCCGTCGCCAACTCAGAAGGCAAAGAAGCCGGTGTCACGGAGTATCGATCAGTCGTCTTGAACGCGGGCTTATCGGACGATTTGTTCAAGATTTAGCTGAAATCTTGTTGATAGTGGGAGTAAGTGAGTTCTGACACCCCTTCTCTCTGAGACAGGGAGAAGGGGCAGGGGATGAAGGTCGATTGTATGCCTCTTTGCCGTCGCTCAAGGCTGTCGATTCGCAGACTCGTCGTCTGGAATCTGGGCTCCGGCCCGAAAGGCATCCCCGAGCGCCGGATCGATGGCTCGCCGGCGCCGTTCGTTGTATGAGAGCCACCGCCATCCCGAGATAACGGCCGCTGACCGGCTCCACTTGCTCAAGGTCTTGACTTCCTCATGCACGCCATCTGCGCCCTGGGCATGCGCTCGAAGCAGTCGGTAGGAGGCCAAGATAAGAATTTGATGCATTTCTTCCTTAGCCGACAATCCAAGTTCTTCGAGTGTCGGCAAGGACACGCCGGGCCGCAAAAACATGAAGTGGAGTTCGGCTGCCAGCGCCGCCTTGGTGTGCCCTGCCAGCTGGGCATCAAGGGCGTCCCAGCAGGCTTGCTCTCTTTCCGGGCTGGGCTTGGCCAGCGAAGCCCAAATGGCAAGATTGATGCGACTCTCTGGATCCTGCGCTGCCGCTGCGGCCGCATCCAGCTCCTCGGCAACTTCTGGCAGTCGGCCTTCGGCACTGGCCGTGGCCGCTTGAGCGACAAGAAGCCGGTCAGAAATCTCGCCCCTCAAAAGCCTCCGGGCCGATTCCGCATCGGTTTCTATGCCGTTGAGAGTCTCTTTCAAAATCAGGTTTTCCAGCCCAAGCGCCGCCATCACAAGCCCTCCGAGAATCATCGCGAGGAGAATGGGCTGAACAAACACGCTCGTCCAGACCTGCCATAAGAGTGCTCCAGCCACGGCAAAGACGATTCCGCCGATGACGACGGCCGCCACTCCTGCGAATATTCCGTTCGCCAGACCCCGCCGAACTTGAGGCGTATCTTCCGTCACCCGCGGAAGGGCCTCTCCCTCTCCAACCAAGCCAGTCCACGCCACCCGCCATTGGCTGCCTTTCGGCGCGCCCGCACTCCAGGCCAAGCCAGGCGCATAGAACCTAAGGATCGGTATGCCTGCCATCCGCCAGCCGACTGCCTGGCCCAGCCTGTGAACCCAAGGAAACAGGGCCACCGCAAACGCCCTCAAAGCAAAGCAAGCCAGCCCAAGCATGAGGAGCTGGAGCGCCAACGGGGGCCGTGCGCCTTGGATGAGATACAAGAACAGCGACCAGAACAGCCACTCCGCCCCGCCGCGCAGCAGCATACGGTCAAACCGGCTTCGCCTCGCCGGCTCCCAGTCCACGATCCTCTCCCTATTCATATCTCCGGCGCAGCAGCCTGTCGCCCAGACCTCGCCAGGATTCTAGCCTAGCCGCATGGGTCCTTATCTTTCCAAGTTTGCAGACGCGGCGCCTTCGCAGACAGCTCCTATGGAAAGACAGCCCACCAGTCCGAATCCAGAGTGGAGAACAGAGCATGGCAGATCGAAGGTTTTTGGTCGGAAGAGGAGGATATCCAATGGTCTGGGAAGGAAATTGGCCGGCGCAGAAATTCTGCGCTAAGAGGCACGAATCCAGCGGATAAAATCGAGCTCAGAAGTGCCTGCTGGACTGGTGAAAGCGTGGTTGTGCCTTTGCAAATCACTCTGCATTCGTCTGATTCTAGACGGACATCAGACTGCAAGGCGATCCAGGGGCCGAAGATGGTCGTCCGAAAGTCAACGACAGTATTGTCCTGCAGCGTGATAATGCAGTGATAGCCTAAGTCGTAGTTGAAGTCGGTCATATCGCAGACCCTTGCGATGGCGGCGCAACTCTGAAAGAATCCTCCTAGATCGCGATCCATATCGACGACAAAGTCTCGCACCAATTGAGGATACTGCGGGCGATCAAGGCTGCCGTAACTTTCTTCGAGTGTGCTCAGAATGTCCGGCAATTGGACTTCGCCAACACTCGGGTCTTGGGAATGTTCGGTCATTCAGTCACTGCTCCAAAATCCTAATACCTTGATCAAGTAGAAAATTGTTTTTCCCTTGAGCCTGCCTAACAGCGTGCGCCCAGCCTGGGCAAACCATGTTCCGAGTCTAGCTCAGCTCTCGGCTGCATCCCGCCCCTTCTATCAATCCAACCGGTGTCGAACGCCCCTCGCCCGCGCTATCTTCACCCCATGAGCAGCATCCCCTTCGACGGAATCAAGGCGGAGCCCTATTCCGAGGACCTCTACCGACCCGTGCAGAGTCTGGAGCCGAAGGGCTCCCTGGCCGAATACGGCCCCGCCCTGCGCGAGCAGTATGACGAGCTGGGCTTGATGAGCTTTGCCCAGGTGCTGAGCGCCGAAGAAATCGGCTCGATCGGCGACGCCTTCCGCTCCATCGTCACCCGCAACGACCTGCCCGAAGACGTGCAGATTCAGTACGAATCCGCCGCCGAAGGCCGCGTGGAGGGGCTCAGCGGGGCAGAGCGGCTCGATTGGCTGCGCAAGTTCATGATCTTCGCCCACTGCGACGAGCGCATCACGGCCATCATGAACCGCCCCGACATCCTGGCCGTGGTGGGCGACCTGCTGGGCGGGGAGCCGGAGATGTTTCAGGACATGGCCCTGCTAAAGCCGCCAGGCATCGGCCGCGAGAAGCCCTGGCATCAAGACCACGCCTATTTCAACCTGCCCGAGGGCACCCCGGTGGTCGGCGTCTGGATCGCGCTGGATGAGGCCCTGCCCGAAAATGGGTGCATGCACTTCCTGCTGGGCGGCCACAAGTCGGGCCCCATCCCCCACTTTAACCGCCGCGACTGGCAGATCTGCGACTCCGACATCCTGCGCGAAAACCGCGCCGTCGCCGCCCCCCTCCCCGCCGGAGGCGCCCTCATCTTCGACGGCCTCACCCCCCACGGCACCCCCGCCAACCGGTCGAACCTCAGGCGCTGGGCGCTGCAGTTCCACTACGTCAAAAGAGGAACGCCCCGCATCTCCACCGAAGAGCGCATGGCGATCTTTGGCGAAGAGGGCAGGGACGTGAGCTGCTGATTCGACAGGGGTAGCATGACCCTGGCCGCTTGGCAAGGTGCGAGATGAGGATCGCAATTCTGTGTTTGGCCAGGGGCAAATCGGGGTCGGAGCGAGTCGCCATCGGCCTCGCCAAGGCGCTCCATGAAGCCGGGCAGCAAGTCGTCTTTCTCGGCCGCGAGGGCATGTGGCTGGCAGAGCAGTCGAAGATCCATGGCATCTCCTTTGTCGCCGTGCCGAAGGGGAGGTTCCGCGAGCCCTTCAGCGTGTGGAAGACCCTCATCAAGTGCAGGACCCAGGTTCTTCACTGCCACCTCACCCGCGCCGTCAACATCGGCCTGCTGATGCGGCTGCTCACCTGGAAGCGGGTCGTCGCCACCTATCACATCACGGCAGGGGGCGTCGAATTCCGCGCCCTGGAGGTGCTCGGAGGCACGGTGATCGCGGTGAGTGAGCATGCTGCCAGCGTGCTGCGGACCAAGGGGCTGGGCCGGCGGCTGGTCGTCATTAAAAACCCTGTCTCGGTGCCAATCATTCAGCAGGGGGCCGCTTCGCAGGTCTCCGACCGAGTGCTCTGCCTTGGCCGCATCTCCCAAGAGAAGGGGCACCTGATCATCGTCGAGGCTCTTGCATCCCTGCCCGGCGCAACGCTCGAGATCGTTGGCCCTGTCTCAAACGAGGAATACCTGCAGCAGATCAAGGATGCGGCCGAGCGCTTTGGAGTGGCCGACGGCGTGAAGTTTTTCAGCGAAGCAGAAGATGTCGTGCCCTTCATCGACCGGTGCGGCTGCCTCGTCGCCTGTGCCGAAAACGAAGCCTTTGGCCTCACCGTCATCGAAGCCCTCGCCCGCGGCAAGCCAGTGGCTGCGGTCAATGAAGGGGCGTATCCCGAGCTGCTGGAAGGATTTGAAGGGGCAGTATTGTGCCCAAGAAACGCGGCCGGCGTGAGTGCGGCAATCCATCAAGCCCTCACTTGCCAAGACATCCAAAGCGCGGCAGCTTGGAAGGGTCCGAAGTTGGCAGAGCAGTACGGCTGGAAAGCAGCGGTTCACCAGCATCTCGTCCAATACGCGGGCGGCTCCCGCTAGAAATTTCGAAGGCGTGGCCTGGGCGATCCCCAGGATTCTCAGGTTAAGCCGGACTTGATGTCATCGTGCAGACCGAGCTCGTAAGGATGCGGGCGAAGGTTGCTTGTGTCTCGCTCGTTGAGGAGCTTCCAATCCGCTGTCCCCCATCAATGGCCACATCAACGACCTCTTCCGGGCCAACTTTGGGCGCGAGCGGCAGTTCTGCTTCTGACTGTCTTTCGCCCAGGCCATGTCACCATCCTCCTTGATCGGCCGGGCCGTGCAGGTGCATGAGGGGCTTAGGCTGGGGGAATCTGAATAGCCTGCGGCTGTCTCGGGGCCATCCACGCCATGCGGGAGCTGTCTTGCGGGGCGTGGGGAGAGCGGGGATGGAGGGGATTCAGTATGGAAACCAGGCTATCGCCAGCGATACCCAGGCCGACCCGTCGTCTGACTACACGAATATTTCGCCTACTTGGAGTCAATCTTGCTTAACTCAAATTGTCTGATATGCTCTCGGTAGCCAATCTGCCTCGTATGTAATGGCCTCAAATCAACTACCGCACCAAAAGCGTCAAAGACATCCTGAAACGCATCAATGTCCCTACCCCAATAGATCATTGCACAAGACATCGGGGCGCCTTTCCCAACGTCTTGTCCGTTCTCAAGAAACCTTAGTCGTGTATCGTACAGAAAACACACAGAAGTTGCATCAGAAAAGACATAGTCTTTCCAGTGGCGCGTATTGGTCGCAACTGGAACTAATGCAAGCACTTCCGATCCATAGTCTCTAAATGCCATGGAGCACCTCTGAAGCCAATTCTTGATGGAAGTTCCACTTCTTTGGTCTCGCCCATATGGAGGGTTGACGTAAATGGTGGGGTAGTCCCATGAATCCAAAAGACCGTTTCTCTCTGGCAGTCGATATTCAACCTTTGCTCTGACGATTGAGTGCTCATTTGAGCATGGGTCAAGGTGGATAACTCCACCAAGCACTTCTCGCACAGCTGTTACATACTTTTCGGGAGTGCCCCACTCTTGGCTGAGGGAGTTGATGCTACGGCCCGCACTCATGAATGTATCTCCTTCCAGTCCTTGTTTCGCAACGAACTAAGTTCACCGCGAAGAATACCAAGATCGCCTTCGGCAGGTGCAATGATATTGAACCAGCCTTCGATCGAAGCAAGATTGTCTCGAAAATACTTCTCTAACTGCAAATGGGCAGTGTATCCGATCTTAACTTTCGTAAATGAATTGTTTCCTTTCTTTCCTGTATAGCTCGCCTGGAAAGCCTCTTTGACAGCCTTGAACTCAACAAGAGGATCGATCAGCAAGCTCTGTACGAACTCTGCTAAACCCGCATCAGTAAGAAACAGTAACCAGTCATACGCCTGTGCGAGAACTTTAAGCTCCTTGTTCTGATTTGCCTCCGTGAACCAATTGCCATGATTGCTTACGATGCCAATGGTCATCTTGAAATCCTTGAGTAGTAATGGATCATCTGAAAGAATAATCATGTCAAGTAGCTGGTGGTGTGGCAGTATCAGCGGCGGGAGCCCATCTCGCAACAACAATCCATACAGGATACCGTCATGGTTTCTAACCTTTTGAAGGGAGGAAACTGAGCGTGCGACGTATGCGCCTTGCTTAGCTTTTTCAATAGTTTGTGGTCCCTTTTTGTTGCCTTCCTCAATCCCAACGCGCTTGCACTCAACCACTGCAAACGGCTTACGGTGTTGCACAGTAATGTTAAGTTGTGCAGAATCTTCAGTGAATGCTTCAAGTGAAGCGATGAAGTTGGCCTCGCTATTTTTGCCAATGGTGCATCCGTTGCGAAGGATTTGCGAAGATGTGAGTAGTTGATTGTTGGCTGCAGTGATGCGCCAGCCATCCAGCTCTTCCTTTGGAACCACACGGAGGATTTTTGCAGAAGTTATTGGAAGTTTGGGATTCGCCAGTTCGTAGGAACTCTTTCCGAGTATGGGATGCAGTGTGTATTCAACGTTGTGCGTGATTGAAGAGTAGGCAAACTCGTCAAGTGGTCTCTCGATTGAGATGTCATCACGAAAGCCCCAAGCATCAAACAGGTAGAATGTTACCAATTCGACAAGAGTGCCCAATGCACGGCCAGCGGCCTTTTTCTTGTCTTGGGCATAGAGGAAAGTGCTTTCTGCGAGTGCTTTTTGGAGTGCGTCAACTGAAGGATAAGCCATAGGACCTTGCTTTCGTATTATCAGGCAATTGACCTGTAATTGGAAGGGTGGGTTGACCTGGGTACCGCAAGAGATACCCAGGCCACTGACAGCCAGCCGACTTAGATGTCGTTGTACAGCCCGAACTCGTACGGATGCGGGCGCAGGTCAACCGCGTCGCACTCGTTCACGAGCTTCCAATCCACGTACGCTTCGATGAACTCCGTCGTGAAGACGTCGCCCTTCAGCAGGTAGGCGTGGTCGGCCTTTAGGTTCTCAAGCACTTCGCGCAGAGACCGAGGCGTCTGGGGGATGCCTGCCTTTTCTTCGGGAGCGAGCTCGTACAAGTCCTTGTCGACCGGGGCCATCGGTTCGATCTTGTTCTGGATGCCGTCGAGGCCGGCCATCAGCATGGCGGAGAAGGCCAGGTAGGGGTTGGCGGTCGGGTCGGGGCAGCGGAATTCGACGCGCTTGGCTTTGGGGCTCTGCGAATACATCGGGATGCGGATGCAGGCGGAGCGGTTGCGCAGCGAATAGACCAGGTTGATCGGCGCCTCATAGCCCGGCACCAGCCGGCGGTAGGAGTTCGTCGAGGGGTTGGTGAAGGCCAGCAGGGTCGGCGCATGCTTCAGCAGGCCGCCGATGTACCAGCGGGCTTCGTCGCTGAGTCCGGCATAGCCGTTGGCGTCATAGAAAACGTTCTCGCCGTTCTTCCAGATGGACTGGTGAACGTGCATTCCAGAGCCATTGTCGCCATAGAGCGGCTTGGGCATGAAGGTGGCCGCATAGCCATAGCGGGCCGCGGTGTTCTTCACGACGTACTTGTACTTCATCTGCTTGTCGGCCATGATCACAAGCTCGTCGAAGCGCAGGTCGATTTCGCACTGGCCGGCGGTGGCCACTTCGTGGTGGTGCAGCTCAACCTTGATGCCGATCTCCTCCATGATGGTCACCATCTCGCTGCGCAGGTCCTGCAGCTTGTCGGCGGGGGCGCAGGGGAAGTAGCCGCCCTTGGGCCGGATGGTGTAGCCGATGGCGTCTTCGGCGCCGCTGTTCCAGTGGGCCTCGCTGCTGTCGATCTCGAAGAAGGCGTGGTGCGGGTCGTTCTTGTAGCGCAGGCGGTCGAAGACAAAGAACTCGGCTTCGGGGCCAAAGTAGGCGGTGTCGCCGATGCCGGTGGACTTCAGATAGGCCTCCGCCTTCTTGGCCACATAGCGCGGGTCGCGGCTGTAGGGCTCGCGGGTGATCGGGTCCTCGATGTTCGCGATGATGACGGCGGTGATGTGCTCGGTGAAGGGGTCAATGAACAGCGTCTCGTTGTCCAGGTTCAGCAGCATGTCGCTTTCGTTGATGGCCTTGAAGCCGCGAATGCTGGAGCCGTCGAACCCGAGGCCGTCGTTGAACATGTCCTCGCTGACCTCAGAGACGGGCACGCTGAAGTGGTGCCACATGCCGAAGGGGTCGGTAAAGCGGATGTCGAGGAATTCGGCGTCGTTCGATTTGAGAAACTCAATGGCGTCGTGCGGAGTCACAGTGTGATAGTCCCGCCGACCGCTCGATCCTCATTGACCACGGCTCGGCTGTCCTCCTAGTATGCACGGACCAAGGGATGGTTCGCAAGGGGCTCGGGTGGCTAATCTTTGGCGCTTTGAAAGCGAAAGCAAAAAGATCAGTGAGTAAGCGGGTGCTTCCGCAAAAGAATCAAAGCTCGAAGTCTTTGTCCACCGGCGGCGCCATTCGCTCGGGCCGTTTGGGGGTGTGCCCCTTGGCCAGGCGGGAGGCGTCGGCCACCGCGCCCAGGTGCAGCGCAAAGGCGAAAAAGATGGTGACAAAGACCAGCGGGTTCAGCGGCGCCGATTGGCCGCGGATGGCCGCCGAGATGCCAGTGACGCCATCGGGAATCAGAAAGCTGAGCACCACGGAGGTGATCCAGCCGATGCCAAAGATCAGCGCGGACTTGCGCCGGTCGATGACCCAGTGCCCCAGCCCGGGCAGAAAGAAGTTGAGCTTGGTGGCGGCTTGGGCGCCGGCGTAGTCGGCCATGCTCCCGCCCGCCGTGGCGGCAAAGGTGGAGCCCTGCATCCGCAGGATGGCTTCGCCATAGGCGTCGTTCACGGCGAGGTCGCCAGGGAAGCGCTTGCGGCCCCAGTCTGCGGCGGTTTTGGCGGCGTCTGGCTCATCCAGGGCCAGCAGCTCGCGGGCCAGCTCGGCCACT
>JBGSIR010000235.1:0-2676 GCA_041742415.1 Fimbriimonadaceae bacterium
CGGTGCGCGAGCTGGTGCAGCAGCCCGCCGTTTTCGACAGGATTCGCGCGGTCATCCTATGCGATTCCCTCTATGCCTCGCTGGATTCCACTTCGGCGGAGAGGCGCCCCGACCCCGCCCAAATTGCCCCCTGGCTGCCCCTGGCCCAAGCGGCCGCGCGGGGCGAGAAGGAGTTTGTCCTCACCGTCTCCGAAGTCCCCACCAACTACGCCAGCTCCTCCGAATGCGCCTCCGCCATCGTCTCCGCCCTCGGCGGCTCCCTGGCCCCGGCGCCGAATCCTCCGCCCGTTCGTGAGGCGAAGCCCGAGGGCTTTGCGCTGCTGCGGAGCTTTGTCAAGGGCAGGCTGAGGGTCGGCCTCTACCAGGGCAGCGCCGCCCCGGCGCACGTCGCGCATGTATGGGGGCTGGATTCGCTGAACCGACACAACCCCACATAGACTAATTCAGGTATTATCTCTAGTTCAGAATTTGCAGCAGGCACTTCTGGAATTTAAAAATGCAACCCAATCTCAGCGAGCAACATGCATTGGAAATTACTTACGGGTTGTCTGCTTTCGAGTTGCTCGATGCAATCAGGCGTAGGTTTCGGCTCAAGACGGCCCTTGAGGGAGCTGTGGCAGAGGTTCATTTTGGCAAGAAACTTGCCATGGCTACAAAGGAAGGATGGTTGCCTGCATTCCGAGAGCATGATTCTGACGGGATGCATGACTTCTCGATAGAAATGGCAGACTCATCAACGGTTAGAATTGAAGTTAAAACTATTAGAAGCTCTAATGGCAGGCCTATGCTTCCAATCGCCGTGGAGCTGCAAAAGACGCGTGCTTCAACAGTGGATGCAAGTAGTCGCTTTTACGGACGAGATGCGTTTGACCTGGTCGCTGTGAATATTGGGCGCGCCTCGGGTGATTGGACTGATTTCCGATACTGCTGGGTTCGAGACTTGCCGCCTCATGGAAAACACCCAAACAAGATTCAAGTCATGAACCGACTTGAACGAGACGGGATTTGGTATAGCGCACTTGCTGAAGCGTTGGCGAATCGATAAAGAGATTGACATGGAACTCTACAGAACAGACAATGGCATGATGCTTGTCCAGGACTCCCTGGCCGGAATGCGTAAGCTTCCGGATGACAGCGTCGACTTGGTTCTAACAAGCCCGCCCTATGCGCTTCACTTCAAGAAGGAATACGGCAATGCCGATCAAAAGGAGTACGTCAAATGGTTTTTGCCGTTCGCTCGTGAAATCAGGAGGATCATCAAGCCGTCTGGCTCCTTTGTCTTAAATGTTGGCGGCGCTTGGACTCCAGGAAAACCAATCAGGAGCTTATACCATTATCGGCTCTTGATGGCACTCTGCGACGAAGTAGAATTCGAACTGGCCCAAGAGTTTTTCTGGCATAACCCAGCGAAAATGCCCTCGCCAGCTGAGTGGGTTAACGTCAGAAGAATTCGCGTCAAAGACAGCGTTGAGTATATTTTCTGGCTGGTAAAGTCACCCGAAGCCCATGCTGATAATCGTCGAGTTCTGGCGCCCTACAGCCCAGACATGAAGCGGCTTATTCGACGCGGCGTCAAGGAAGCTAAGCGGCCAAGTGGCCACATCATTAACGGCTCATTTGCGACCGATCAAGGTGGTTCGATACCCCCGAACTTACTCACTGCAGGCAACAACGAGTCTAACTCAAGCTACATAAAACAGACAAAACTCGTTGGGCAGAAAGTTCATCCTGCTCGCTTCCCCTCTGTCATTCCGGATTTCTTCATTAGATTCCTAACGGAAGAACAGGGCCTCGTTGTAGACCCATTTGCTGGCAGTAACACCACAGGCTGGGTGGCAGAAGGCCTGAATCGCCAATGGATTTCATATGAGCAAGACTTGCCGTATGCAGAGAACAGTCGATTGCGCTTCGAAAGCGAATCCTATTTACCTAAAGTCAACGCTGGGAAAGACGAGCAACTAGAGCTTCTTTCTGAAGCCTAAAATAGTAGCCCCCGGGGTCCTACTCCGACGGATCTTTCCGCCGCCAAGTCAGCGCCCCCGAAGGACACCGGTCAATCGCCGCGGTGACCTGGTCGTCGGCGGCGATGTTCACTTTGATCCACGGCTTCTCCTTGGGCTGGAACACGCCCGGGAGGGAGCGGACGCAGACGCCGCTGTGGATGCACTTGCTGGGCTCCCAGCCGATGGCGATGCTGCCGCTGATGTATTCCTTCTTGCCGGACATCTCAGCCCCATCATACGCCACGCTTTTCCGGTAGAGTCCGCTCTCAGAACCTTGGACGCGGTGCTTCTGCTCAGCGACGGCTCGGAATGGCGGGGGAAGGGGCTGGGAGCCTCGGCATCCACCGCCGGCGAAGTTGTCTTCAACACAGGCATGACCGGCTATCAGGAGATCCTCAGCGATCCCTCCTATGCCGGCCAGATCGTGCTCTTCACCTATCCCCTCATCGGGAATTACGGGGTGAACCTGGACGACTTTGAGTCCGACCGCGTTCAGCCCTCCGCCGTCATCGTGCGCGAGGCGTGCCGCGAGCCCAGCAACTGGCGCAGCCGCATCACTCTGGACGGCTTTCTGAAGGAGCGCGGCATCCCGGGCATCGAGGGCATCGACACCCGCGCCCTCGCCATCCGCATCCGCGAAAACGGCGTGACCATGGGCGCCATCGCCGCCGAC
>JBGSIR010000236.1:0-8521 GCA_041742415.1 Fimbriimonadaceae bacterium
TGCCTGCCGCAGTCGGGCGGCAAGAACACCCGCGAGATGCTGGAGGCCGCCGCCAAAGGCGAGCTGAAGGCGCTGATCCTGGTGGGCTGTGACCCTCTGGCCAACCCCGACCTGCGCGAGCTGGCGGAGCGGGCCTATGAGAATGTCGACTTCCTGGCCGTGCTCGATTCCGAGCAGACCGAAGCGTGCAGCTTTGCCAGCGTGATCCTGCCCATGGCCCTGCCGGCCGAGCAGGACGGCAGCTATGTGAACGTGGAGCGCCGCGTGCAGTGGATGGGCCAGATCCTGACTCCGCCCGGCGAGGCCAAGGCTCCGTGGCGGGTCTTCACCGAAATGATGATGCGCGTGCAGCCGGGCGCCCCGGCCTTCAACCCGCGCGAAATCTTGGAGCGCGTTGGACAAGCCCACCCGCTGTTCTCTGATCTGACCCCGGCCGCTCTGGCCGGAGAGGGCATGCTGGCCCGGCTTCCTGAGGCTGCAGGGGCAGCCAGCTAGGACGGCGCAGGTCGATCTGGTAACGTCCGCGAGGCAAGAAGTATGGAGTGGATCACGGCGCTGGGTGACTTGGAAGGGCTGAAGTCCGGAGCAACGGTTTATGGCCAAGGGGGGCCTTGGATTCTGGGGCTCATCAAGGTCGTCACCTTTATTCTCCCGTACCTTCTCATCGTTCCCATCCTGGTGTGGTGGGAGCGCCGGCTCTTGAGCTGGATGCAGGACCGCATCGGTCCGAACATGACCGGCACCTACACCTTCAAGGACGGGCGCAAGTTCAAAATCCTTTGGGGCATCCCCCAGGCGTTTGTCGACGGCATCAAGATCTTCCTCAAAGAGGACATCACCCCGAAAGCGGTCGACAAGTTCGTCTACTTCACCGCGCCGGCCGTCGCTCTGTTCCCGGCGTTTGCCCTGGCCGGCGTTGTGCCGTGGGGGCCGAAGGAGGGCATCTACGGACTGCTGACTCCGATCGCCGACGTGGAGATCGGCCTGCTCTACATCCTGGCGGTCTCTTCGCTGGGAGCCTATGGCGTCGTGCTCTCGGGCTACGCCAGCAACAACAAGTATTCGCTCATGGGCGGCCTTCGCGCCAGCGCGCAGCTCATCAGCTATGAGCTGGCGATGGGCGTCTCGCTCGCCTGCATCGTGCTCGCCACCGGAAGCCTTCGCATCACCGAAATGGTGCAGAAGCAGGAGGGCGACCTTTGGGGAGTGTCTCAGCTCGGCGTCATCCAGAACTGGAACATCTTCACGCCCTTCGGGTTCATCGCCGCCATCGTCTTTCTGGTGGCCTTGGTCGCCGAGACGAACCGCGCGCCCTTCGACTTGCCCGAGGCCGAAAACGAGCTGATCGCCGGCTACCACACGGAATACAGCTCGATGAAGTTCGGCGTGTTCTTCATGGGTGAATATGCCGCGATGTTCCTGCTGAGCGGCGTCTTCATGTGCACCTTCGTGGGCGGCTACAACTTCCTGCCCATCGACTGGGCTCAGCTCTCGCAGACCGCCTCGCTTGGACCGGCTCAGCCCATCTTTGCGTTCATCGACCAGGCGCAGTACTGGCTCGCCCCGCTCGGGTTCATCGCCAAGGCATTCGGCGGTGTCACCCTCTTTGTCTGGCTCCGCGCCACGCTCCCAAGGCTTCGCTACGACCAGCTGATGAACCTCGGCTGGAAGCAGCTCCTGCCCGCCGCAGTGGCCAACTTCATCGTGGTCGGCATCTGGCTGGTGGCGACCCGGCTGTACGGCTCGGCTGGCGGCTGGATCGCGGCGATCGTCTCCTACGCTCTCACCTATCTGTTCTTCCTGAAGTTCGTGTTCAAGTCCAAGACCGGCAAGCCCACCTTTGAGACGAGAACCGTGACGATGGTGAACAGCCCCGCCAAAAAGGAGGCTTCGTAACCGCCATGACAGGAGGAATGCTCGGATTCGTCATCGTCGGCATCATCGCCTTCATCAGCGCCTTCTTCGTGGTGAAAAGCGAAGACCCGGTGCGGTCGGCGATTGGGCTGGTGGTCAACTTTTTGGCGATTGCGGTCGCCTATTTCATGCTGGGCGCTGAGTTTCTCGGCATCACGCAGGTCATGGTCTATGCGGGCGCCATCATGGTGCTCTTCCTCTTCGTCGTGATGATCCTCAAGCTGGGCTCGCGCGACAAGGTGGTCGACCGCGCGCCGCTTCAGCGCACCGCCGCCATTATGCTTGGCATCGCCTTGCTCGCCATGGTGATGTCTGCCGTCATCGGCGCGGATGGCGCAGTGGCCAGCTCAGTGGAAGTTGGCCCCGATTTCGGCAAGCCGCAGACCATCGGCAAAGTTTTGTTCACGGCCTATGTTTGGCCCTTCCTGCTTGCCAGCATCCTGCTGCTGGTGGGCGTCGTCGGGTCCATTCTGCTGGCCAAGAGGAAAGGATGATCCTCCCCATTGCAACCATCGTTCAGCAGGTGCCCTTGGGCGCCTTTTTGGGGCTCGGCCTCACCCTCTTCATCATGGGCGGCGTCGGGGTGCTCATCCGCCGAAATCCGGTCGTGGTGTTTATGTGCATCGAGCTCATGCTGAACTCGGTGAACCTGATTCTCCTGAGCTTTGCCCGCTACCTGCCCAGCGGGGGAGCCGGGGAGAGCCCAATGAATTCGGCCGTCTCTGGCCAAATGATGGTGATCTTTGTGATGGCCATCGCCGCCGCCGAAGTGGCGGTGGGCCTCGGCATCATCATGGCCATCTTCCGCAGCCGCAACGAAGTGGACATCGACGACATGAGCCTTTTGAAGAGCTGACGCATGGAAGCCGCGAACTATCAAGCCATCTATTGGGTCATCCTCCTGCCGCTGCTGGGGGCGCTATTTCAGACCCTGGTCGGCAAGGCCATGGTCCAGCGCAGCCCGGGTCTGGGCAAGCTGGTCAGCGGCGGAGTCGCCGTCGGCACGGTCTTGGCGGGCTTCGGCATCGGCCTCTTCCACCACCTCCGGCTGATCAACGATCCTGGCTCGGTCAAGGCCGCCACGATCACCTATTTCGACTGGATCAACCTGGCCCAGCTCCATATTCCGGTTGAGCTGAGGTTCGACGCGCTCAGCTCGACCATGGTGCTGGTCATCACCGGCATCGGTGGCCTCATCCACATCTACGCCACGCGCTACATGGCCGAGGACAAGGACTTCACCCGGTTCTTTGCCTACCTCAACCTCTTCGTGGCGATGATGCTCATCCTGGTGCTGGGCAACAACCTGGCGCTGCTCTTTGTGGGCTGGGAAGGCGTGGGCGTCTGCAGCTACCTGCTCATCGGCTTTTGGCACAAAGACCTCGCCAACTCCCGCGCCGCGAACAAGGCGTTCATCACCAATCGCATCGGCGACGTTGGCCTCGCGCTCGGCATGTTTTGGCTGGTCGCCCTCATCGGCGGCAACCGCGAAGTTCTGGGCCTCACCGATGCCCGCTGGCTCAGCTACGACGTCCTGATTCCGGCAGCCAGCCAGCTCCTCAGCCAGTTCCCGCACGAAACGTTCTGGATCAGCCTGCTGCTCTTTGTGGGCGCCATGGGCAAATCCGCGCAGTTCCCGCTCTACGTGTGGCTGCCGGACGCCATGGCTGGCCCGACGCCGGTCTCGGCGCTCATCCACGCGGCCACCATGGTCACGTCGGGCGTTGTCCTGCTCAACCGCGTCAGCGAAATCATCGCGCTCTCGCCGGCCGCCATGTCGATCATCGCCGGGGTCGGCGCCATCACGGCGCTGCTCGGCGCGATCATGGCTTGGGGCCAGACCGACATCAAGAAGGTTCTCGCCTACTCCACGGTCTCGCAGCTCGGCTACATGTTCATCGCCTGCGGCGTCGGCGTCTTTTATGCCGGCATGTTCCACGTGGTGACGCACGCCTTCTTCAAGGCCCTCCTCTTCCTCGGCTCGGGTTCGGTCATCTATGCCATGGCCCACAACCAGGACATGCGCAACTATGGCGGCCTGGGCAAAAAGCTCAAGATCACCTACGTGATCATGGGCATCGGCTACCTCGCTCTGGCGGGCCTGCCGTTCGCCTTCTCCGGCTTCTGGAGTAAGGAGGCCATCCTTGGCCCGGCGGTGAACGACACCGCCACCCTGCCGCTGGTTGGCGGGCTCACGGTCGGCGCAGTTGCCGGCTGGGTTGGGTTCCTCGTCGCCTTCATGACGGCGTTCTACATGACCCGTATGATGTGCCTCACCTTTGGCGGCAAGACGGAGCGCTGGCGCGAAATTGAGCCCGCGCACCATGACGACCACGGGCATGATCACGGCCACGCTCATGGCCACGCGCACGACGATGACCACGGCCACGAGATGGACCCTGCCTTCTTCATGACCGAAGAAGAGGCCCATGCTGCCGCAGGTCACGACGACCATCACCACCACGATCTGGACAAGACCCACGAGCCTAAGGAAGTGCCTTGGCTGATGTGGGCTCCGCTCATCCCGATGGCCATTGCCAGCTTTGGCCTCATCGGAGTCTGGATGTACGGCGACGTCTGGAAGGCGCCGCACCCCCACCCCTTTGAAGGCTTCCTGCACTCAGCGGAAGTTGTGACCGCCAAGAACGGCAAGGTCGAAGGCGGCAGCGCCCTCGCGCCGCGCAACCTTGAGGATCACGGCGACGACCATGGCAAGGAAGAGAAGAAGGAGAAGGGAGTGGACACCAACACCCTCGTTCTGGTGAGCGCGCTCACCTTTGCGGGCGGAGTTGGGCTCGGCTTGGCGCTCTATGGCCGCCGGCTTCCGGCGAGCGAAGGATTTGATCTTTCCAAGTGGAACCCGATCCAGAAGGCCGCCGGAAAGCAGCTCTATCTGGACTCCGCGCTCAGCGGAGGATCCAGCAAGGGAGTGATGGGCCTGGCTAGCGCCTTTAAGGTCTTCGACAAAGGAGTCATAGATGGGCTCCTCGTGGAAGGGCCTCCGAAGGTGGTCAGGGCGGTCGGCGGACTGCTGACGACCCTTCAATCGGGCTTCGTGCGGGGATATGCCGCGCTCATGCAGATCGGCATTATCGCGCTGGTCGCCTACTTTGCCTATGTGGTTTCCCAGCGGGGAGGACAGTAAGCCATGCCTGATACCGGATTTGGAATTTTGAGCCTTCTGCTGGCGGCGCCCCTGGTGGTCGCCATCCTCATTGGGCTGGCCCCGGGCAAGAGCCACGGCGCCATCCGCGCCATCGGCATCGGCGGTTCGGGCCTCATCTTCTTGATGTCCGTCATCGGCCTGCAGGGCTTCGATGGCAGCACCCACCGCTTCCAGTTTGTTGAGAGCCTTCCGCTCATTCCTCAGCTGGGCATCACCTACAAGCTCGGTATGGACGGCATCAGCTACTGGCTGGTGCTTCTCACCACGCTGCTCACCTTCCTCAGCCTCATCTTCAGCGTCTATGTCAAGGAGCGCGTCCGCGCCTACTTTGCGCTGATGCTGGTGCTGGAGACGGCCATGCTCGGCGTCTTCTTGGCGCTCGACGGCATCCTCTTTTACTGTTTCTTCGAAGCCAGCCTCATCCCGATGGCGCTCCTAATTGCGGTCTGGGGAGGCTCGAACAGGCGCAAAGCGGCGATCAAATTCTTCGTTTACACCTTCGCGGCGTCGATCTTCCTGCTGGCCGGCCTCATCGTGATGGCCATTCAGCTTCAGCAGGCCACCGGGGTGCTCTCCTTCGACATCCTGGCGCTGCAGGCCGCGGCGGCCGAGGGCATCCTCTGGGCGGCTCATCCGGCGCTGCAGATGACCATCTTCATCGCCTTTGCCGTCGCCTTTGCGGTGAAATGCCCAATGTTCCCCGTGCACACTTGGCTGCCGGACGCCCACACCGAAGCGCCGACCGCAGGATCGATCATCCTGGCCGGCGTCCTTCTCAAGATGGGCACCTACGGCTTCCTTCGCATGGGCATCCCGCTCTTCCCCGAAGCGAGCCTGGAGGCGGCGCCCGTCATCAACCTGCTGGCGGTCATCGGCATCATCTACGGCGCCCTCGTGGCTGCGCGGCAGGTGGATGTGAAGAAGCTCGTCGCCTACAGCTCCGTGGCCCACATGGGCTTTGTGATGCTGGGCATCTTCAGCTTCGACTCCAACGGCATGATCGGCGGAGCCTATCAACAGCTCAACCACGGCATCAGCACCGGCGGCCTCTTCCTTCTCATCGGCCTGCTTTACGAGCGCATCCACACCCGCCTCTTCAAGGATATGGGCGGCCTCAAGGCGCAAATGCCGGTCTACGCGATGCTCTTCCTCATCATGATGCTGAGCAGCGTCGGCGTTCCCGGGCTCAACGGCTTCGTTGGAGAATTCCTGGCGCTCATGGGCTCGTTCCAGTCCGCCTTGGATGGCGTGGTGGATATGCCGATTGCGCTTCCGATCATCGCCGCCACCGGTGTCATCTTCGCCGCGGTCTATCTGCTCATCATGTTCCAGAAGGTCTTCTATGGCCCCATCACGAACCCCATGCTGAGCCGGCTCAAGGACCTCAAGCGGTGGGAAGTCGGCCTGACGATGTGCTTCGTCGCGCTGGCCTTCCTGGGCGGCATCCTCCCGAACATCTTCCTCAAGCCCATGGAGGCCTCGGTGGATGCGGTGCGCCGCATGGCCATCGAGGCGCCTGGCCCCAACAAGATCAAATGGAATGAGCCCGCGCCGACGGCGATGGCCAACACAGGAGAGGTGAACTGATGCAGAACGAGATCGTCCTGGGATATCCCACCTTCGATTGGCTCGGCCTGGCGCCGGTCATCGCGGTCATCGTGGGCGGCCTCCTGGCGCTGATGCTGGAGATGGCTCGGCCGAAATCCAGCAACCGCGGCGTGGTGGGCGTTTCGCTCGCCAGCCTTGCTGTGGCGGGCTGGTTCGCGGTCACCTCCATCGGCCAGCCGGCGCAGGAATCGATGGGCGGCCAAGTGGTGCGCGACGGCCCTGGCCTCATCATTCAGCTTCTCATCATCGCGGTCACCGCGCTCACGGTCACCTTCAGCGACGCCTATCTTCGGCGCCGGGGCATCGCATTTGGCGAGTTCTATCCGCTGGCCCTCTGGGCGGCTTCGGGAGCCATGGTGATGGCCACCACCCGCGACCTGCTCATGCTGTTCCTGGGCCTGGAAATCATGAGCATCTCGCTCTACTGCCTGGCTGGGCTCAGCACCAAGGAGCGCCGGTCGGAAGAGGCCAGCCTCAAGTACCTGCTCCTGGGCGCCTTTGCCAGCGCGTTCCTGCTGCTCGGCATCGCCTTCCTGTTTGGCGCCAGCGGCAGCCTGCACCTTTCGGCCCTGCCGGGCTCACTCGGCTCCCCCGACCCGACGATGGCGCGGTTTGCGGAATTCGGCCTGATTCTGGTCATTGCTGGCCTCTTCTTCAAGCTGGCTGTCTTCCCCTTCCACCAGTGGACTCCGGACGTCTACCAAGGCGCTCCGACCAACGTCACCGCCTTCATGGCGGCACTGGTGAAGCCGGCCACGCTCATCTTCCTCTACCGACTGCTGGAGGCCTCCCTTGTGGCCCGCGACCTTTGGATGCCGATCATCTTCTGGGGAGCGATCCTCACGATGACGGTGGGCAACCTCAGCGCGCTGGTCTCGAAAGACGCCAAGCGGACGCTGGCCTACTCCTCCATCGCTCACGCGGGCTACCTGCTGGTGGGCCTGGCGGCGTGGGCGGCGAGCCCAGAGAAGATCACGCCCAACGCGATTCTCTTCTATCTCGTCAGCTACGGCATCACCACGATCGGCATCTTTGCCACGATGACGCTGCTGGCCACCACGACCCGGGAAGACACCCGCCTCTCGGCCCTCAACGGCCTCTGGCGCCGCTCGCCCTGGACCGCCGCCGCCATGGTGGTGTTTGCCGCCTCGCTGCTGGGCATGCCAATCTTCGCCGGATTCTGGGCGAAGATCCTGATCCTTCAGGACGCCTTCACCGCCGAGCAGACGACACTGGCTTTGGTGCTCATCGTCAACTCCATCATCAGCGCCATCTATTACGTGAACATGGGCCGAGAGGTCTTTGTCGAGGATGAGCCGGAGCCGATGTTCACCGAGAACCCGCCGGCCCGCACGGCGCAGGGAAGCCTTGGCCTGCAGGTCACGGTTGCCATCTGCGCTGGGCTCACCATCGTGGGCGCGCTCCTCATTCCCACCCTCTTCCAGAGCTTCGAAGCCACAAAGATGGTGGACAGCAGCGTGGAACAGGCCCCGCTCACTCCGCCCGATGAGGCCTGGCCCGAAAAGCCTGAGCCCGTTGCAAAGCAGTAAAGCAGCCCGGCACAAAAAAGGCGCCCTTCCCAAGGTTTGGGAAGGGCGCATTTTTCTGCCCTATGCTTCCGATGCTGGCCGGCCCTTCTGGCGCAGCCTCACGATGAGAAGCGCAATCGGCGCACCGACGTACCAGACAAGCACCATGAATGGCGCCGGGCCTTGCGAGCGGATGATCAGGTCTGTAATGAAAAGAGCGTAGAGCCCGAGCAGCAGGCCTCCTTCGACCCGGCGAATCTTAGCGCCGCCGCCCAGCACCGCCCACACCGCCAGCGCCGCCGCG
>JBGSIR010000237.1:0-2208 GCA_041742415.1 Fimbriimonadaceae bacterium
CGACATGGAGGCCATTCAAGACGCCGGCAAGCGGGGGCTCATCATCACCGCCGAGGCCGAGGAAGCGCCCCACCGAGTGGTGAGCCGCTTCTTTGCTCCGCAGTGCGGCGTGCCGGAGGACCACGTCACCGGCTCGGCCCACTGCGCCCTCGGCCCCTGGTGGGCGCGTCGGTTAGACGTCGACGAGCTTTTCTGCCGCCAAGCCTCCGCGCGCGGCGGAGAGATTTTGGTGAGGGTCAACGGAGACCGGGTCGAGCTTTCTGGGCGAGCCAACCCCATGGCCTGAGGCAAAAAAACGGCGCCCCGAAGGACGCCTGCAATGAATTGTGGTCTTCGCCGGTCTCCCGCCGGCTGTTTTGGGTCAGGCTTGGAAGCCAGCCCCGCGGGTCCTGCCCACGACGCCGCCACGCTTTCGCTTGGATTTCCATTCGCCCTTCAAGGCTTTGATTTTCTCGAGCTGCTCCGGTGAGAGCACCTTAGCCGCTTCGGCCTTCATCGCCTCGGCCACCGCCTTCATCTCGGTTCGCTTCTCGTCCCGGCTCAGGCTGTCGTTGTCCATGATCGACTTAAACTGCGCCATCGCCGACTCGCGAATCGACTTCATCTTCGCCATTTGGTCGGCGGTGAGGCCGGTCTTTGCCATCCACTCCGACTTCTTCTGCGCCTTCATGGCATCGAGCTTCGCCTTCTGCTCGGGCGTTAGGACTGCCTGAATGCGGCTCTTCATCTCGCCCATGCCTTCACGGATCTGAGCGCGGCGGGCTTCGGTCTTTTCGCCGCCCTTCATGGCGCCCTTCAGGGTTTCTCGGGCCTCCTGGCGGATGGCGTCGATCTGCTGCTTCTGGGCTTCGGTCAGGCCGAGCTCCTGCATCCAGGCCGAGCCCTTGCTGCGGTCGGCGCGGGGGCCGGCTTGGGGGGCTCCCTGGGCAAAGACGGCGGCCGAAAGAACGGCCAGGGCGGCGACAAGCGCGAATCGTGTTTTCATCATCTGTTGGCTCCTTGGGTTTGTTTCAGCCGCGCGGCTGACCCTTACAACGCGCCTGTTCAAAAATTGTTCACCGGGGACCCAGGCGCGCCGCCGGTACACTCCCCCGCGAAGATGGCGGACTGGCGACTTGATGTGGGCATGGAGGTGCACGCTGAGCTGCAGACGGCCAGCAAGATGTTCTGCCGAGACGCCAATGCGTTCGGCGGAGAGCCCAACACCCGCATTTCGCCGCTGAGCCTCGGCCTGCCCGGCACCCTGCCCGTCGCCAACCGCGCGGCGGTCGAAATGGTCATCCGCACCGGCCTTGCGCTCAACTGCAAGGTCGCCATGACCAGCGTCTTCCACCGCAAGCACTACTTCTATCCCGACCTCCCCAAGGGCTACCAGATCAGCCAGTACGGCGAGACCAATCCGCTGGGCTACCACGGCTGGCTGGAGATTCCCACCGAAGGCGGCGGGACAAAGCGCATCGGCATCCGCCGCGTGCACCTGGAGGAGGACACCGGCAAGCTGATGCACCTGCCCGGCGGAGGCAGCGGCATTGACTACAACCGCGCCGGACTGCCCCTGATGGAGATCGTCAGCGGCTTTCCGCCCGACATCCACGACGCCGACGAGGCCAAGGAGTATTTGGTTCAGCTCCGCCAGATCCTGCTCTATCTGGGAGTCTGCGACGGCAAGATGGAGGAGGGCAGTCTGCGGTGCGAGCCCAATATCTCGGTGCGCCGCGCCGACGCCGCCGAGCTGGGCACGAAAACCGAACTCAAGAACCTCAATAGCTTCCGCGCTGTGCAGCTCGGCGTCGAATTCGAGCGCCAGCGCCAGATCGCTGAGCTGGAGGCGGGCGGCGAGATCTATCAGGAGACCCGAGGCTGGAACGAGGCAAAGGAGGAGAGCTACCTCATGCGCGTGAAGGAGAGCGAGCAGGACTACCGCTACTTCCCCGACCCCGACCTGCCCCCGATGGTCTTCACCGAAGACGAGATCGAGCAGATGCGGGCAGAGCTGCCCGAACTGCCGCTGGCCAAGCGCCGCCGATATGAGTCTTCGCTCGGGCTGAACGCCGACGACGCCGAGAGCCTGACCCGCGAGCGGGCCTGGGCGGAGTATTTCGAGGAGGCCGTGCGCCAGGGCGGCGACCCCAAGCAGATCTGCAACTGGATGAACGGCGACTTCGCCCGGCTGCTCAACGAGACCGGCCAGGCCGCCACCCTCACCGG
>JBGSIR010000238.1:0-2566 GCA_041742415.1 Fimbriimonadaceae bacterium
ACCCCTCGCGGCCTCCGCACCCTCAGCCCCCGCAACGCCCATTACCGGGGCCGGTTCGAAGGCGACATGCGAAGCCGCGACTCCGCCTATCACCAAGGCACGGTCTGGCCCTGGCTCACCGGCTCGCTGGTGCGGGCGGTGCTCAGGGTTCGCGGCGACCGCGCCCTGGCCCAGAGCCTCCTCCAAGTTCAAATGTCCGCCTTTGGCGAGCAGGGGCTGGGCGGCGTGGCCGAAGTCTACGACGGCGACAGCCCCCACCGCCCCGGCGGCTGCCCCTGGCAGGCCTGGAGCGTGGGCGAACTGCTTTCGGCCGCTGCGTCGATAGGCCCGGCTGCCAAAGAATAAGGAACCCCGCCCCCTCGTTTCCGGTAACCCAGGTCAGAGCTTTCTCGCAGCAAAGGGCCCCGGTCAGAGGGCTTGATGAGCGGCTCATGACGGGTTCGCACCCTTGGGGGACTGGCGCGCAGGACGCGCCGTCTCCGTTTCTTTTTTTGACGAAGCCGCGCAGAAATTGACCCAATTTTCCCCGCCATCCTGGGGCCAAGCCACCCCGGCGGCGGGGATGTGTAAGAATCCTTCTGGGTCCCCTGTCCATGCCGCCATTTTCGGCGCCGCTGCGGGCAGAATCGCCCCGTAGACCTTCCATTGGGAGTGAACTGAGAATTCCATGAGCGAGAATCCGTATCCGAACTACAGCCCCGGCCTGCAGGGAGTCATCGGGGGGCTCACCTCCATTTCGCAGATCGTGAGCGACGAAAGCCGCCTCACCTACCGCGGAATCAACGTTCACGACTTGGCCGAAAAGGGAAGCTTCGAGGAGACCTCCTTCCTGCTCATCCACGGCCACCTGCCCACCGCCGCCGAGCTGGACGCCTATAAGGCCCGCCTCGACGACGCCCGCGCTCTGCCGCAGCAGGTGATCGACGCCATCCGCCTGGTTCCCGCCGGAACCCACCCGATGGACACCCTCCGCATGGCCTACGCCCTGCTCCCTGGCTTCGACCCGGACTACGAAAACGACGACCACGCCGCCAACGTCCGCAAGGCCGAGCGCATCCTGGCCAAGGCCCCGACCATCGTCGCCGCCGCCCACCGCATCGGGCAGGGCAAAGACCCGGTCGCGCCGAAATCCGGCATCAGCCACGCCGCCAACTTCCTCTACATGCTCCATGGCGAAGAGAGCGACGACTACACCGCGATGGTGATGGACGCCAGCCTCACGCTCTATGCTGAGCACACCTACAACGCCAGCACCTTTGCCTGCCGCGTCACCGTGGCCACGCTCAGCGACCTCTACAGCGGCATCGTCACCGGCATCGGCACCCTCAAGGGCCCGCTGCATGGCGGCGCCAATGAAGAGGCCATGAAGATGCTCGTCGAAATCGGCTCGCCCGACAAGGCCGAAGCCTGGGTGCGCGACGCGCTGGCCGGCAAGGCCAAGATCATGGGCTTTGGTCATCGTGAGTACAAGAAGCGCGACTCCCGCGCCATCTACCTCACCGAAGTCGCCAAGGAGATCGGCCGCCGCAAGGGCAACACCAACTGGGGCGACATCGCCGACATCCTCGAAAACGTGATGGAGACCGAAAAGGGCATCTATCCGAACGTGGACTTCCCAGCCGCTTACGCCTACTACCTCCTCGGAATCCCGATCGAGCTCTACACCCCCATCTTCGTCATCGCCCGCGTCAGCGGCTGGAGCGCCCACGCCATCGAACAGCTGGACAACAACCGCCTCATCCGCCCGACCTGCATCTACACCGGCGAAGAAAACGTCCCCTTCACCCCCCTCGCCGACCGCGGCTAATCCCGCCCGCCCCGCTTGACTGCAAAGTCAGGCGGGGTCTTTTTGTGCCTGACGCACATTCCCGGCTGATGGGTCAGCGCCAGGTAGCCTGCCGCCATGATTGACTTTCCGCGCGATTGGGGGCGGCTGCTGACGGCCATGGCGACTCCTTTTGACAGCTCCCTCGGGGTGGACTTCAAGGCGGCGCGGCGGCTGGCGGCGTATCTGGTGGACGACATGCAGAACGACGGCATCGTCGTGAGCGGCACCACGGGCGAATCGCCGACGCTGAGCGACGACGAGAAGCTGGGGCTGCTCAGCGAGGTGCTGGACGAAGTCGGCGACCGCGCCAGCGTGGTGATGGGCTGCGGCACCTACAACACCGCCGAGAGCGCCTATATGGTGGTCCACGCCGAAAGGGCGGGGGCGCACGGCATCATGCTGGTGAACCCCTACTACAGCAAGCCCGGCCAGGCGGGGCTCTTCGCCCACTTTTCCGCCCTCGCGGCCGAGACCAGCCTGCCCGTGATGCTCTACAACATCCAGCCCCGCAGCGCCATCAACCTGGAGACCCCCACCCTGATGCGCCTCATCGAAGCCTGCCCGAACATCGTGGCGGTGAAGGAGGCCAGCGGCAATATCGGCCAGGTGAGCGAAGTGATCCGCCAGGCGCCGGAGGGCTTCCGGGTCTACAGCGGCGACGACGCCCTCACTCTGCCCATGCTGGCCCTGGGCGCCCACGGCCTGGTGAGCGTCGCCGCCCACCTGCAGGGCCCCGGG
>JBGSIR010000239.1:0-6086 GCA_041742415.1 Fimbriimonadaceae bacterium
GACATGTCGCCCAACGCCTTTGCCACCGGCCGCAGCCCCAAGCACGGCGTGGTGGCGGTGAACCAGGGACTGCTCAACATGCTCGACAAGCGTGAGGTCGAAGGCGTCATTGCCCACGAGCTGGCGCACATCGCCAACCGCGACACGCTGACAATGGCCATCACGGCCAGCATCGCGGGCGCCATCGGCATGATCGCCAACATGGTGCAGTTCGCCGCGATTTTCGGCGGCTTGGGCGGCGGCAGCGATGAGGAGGGCATGAACCCGCTGGCTGCCCTGGCCTTGGCCTTTGTGGCTCCGCTCATGGCCATGGTCATCCAAATGTCCATCAGCCGTGCCCGCGAATATGAGGCGGACAAGTTTGCCGCGCGTTTGGTGGGCACGGGCGAGGGCCTGAGCAGCGCATTGATGAAGCTGGAGCGCGGCGCGGCCGCCGTTCCCAGCCACATGCCCGCCAGTGCGGCTCACATGTGCATCGTCAACCCGCTCATGGGCGGCCTCGGCAAGCTGCTCAGCACCCACCCGCCGATTCAAGAGCGTGTGCGGCGCCTGCGCGAGCTGGAATCCAGCCTGGCTGCCTAAAGCGCCGAGCTTGGCCGAGCCTGGGCCCTGCGCCTAGGTTCGGCCTTGGGTCAGTCGCCCTCCAAAGGTAGGATCAGCCGTTTCCGGCTCTGGAAAGCCGACCCAAAAAGGCCATGAATCTGACGCGAACTGACCTGAACGAAGCCACGATCCTGCTCGAGATCACCTGCGAAGAGGCCGAGGTCAAGGCCGGCTATGACAAGGGTCTGCGCAAGCTGGGCAAGAACATGCGCATGCCGGGATTCCGCCCGGGCAAGGCTCCGCTGAGCGCCATTGCCAAGGCCGTGAACCCCGAAGACGCCGCCAACGCCGCTGCCGAAGAGATCGTGAACGCGGCCTACCGCGCCGCTCTGGAGCAGGAGAAGCTGGAGCCCGCCGACTACCCGCTGGTGGACCTGAAGGAGCTCACCATCGACCCGCCCGTCTGCGTTTTCGAAGCCCGCGTGCCCCTGCCCGCCAAGGTGGAGCTCGGCGAATATAAGGGCTTGACGCTCATCGAAGAAGAGACCGTGGTGACCGATGAGGAAGTCGAGACCCAGATCGAAGACCTGCGCCGCCGCGAAGGCAAGCAGGAGCGCATTCTGGACCGTGGCATCGAGACCGGCGACATGGCGCTGGTGAACATCAAGCCCGAAGAAGTGGAGGGCGACGGCCGCAGCTTCATGATTATGGCCGGCCAGACCTTCGAGGACCTGGACGGCGCCATTCGCGGAATGAAGGTGGACGACGTCCGCAGTGTCGAGCTGGGCTTCCCCGAGAACTTCCAGGAGGCCGACTGGGCGGGCAAGACTCTGAAGTCCACGGTCGCCATCCGCAGCATCACCGGAATGAGCCTGCCGGACCTGGACGACGAATTCGCCAAGACCTTCAACCTGGACAACGTGGAGGAGCTGCGCGGGCGAGTCAAGGAGCGCATGATCGAGGCCAAGACCTCCATGATCCGCGATGCCGCCAACGACAGCCTGCTCGACCAGATCGTGAAGGCCAGCACCGTGGTGGTGAGCGACGTCACCTGGCAGCGCATGGCCCAGCGCCGCATGCAGGACATGGCCCAAGACCTCCAGCGCGCCAAGCAGACCGCTGAGGAATACGCCAAGGCCCAGGGCATGACCGTTGAAGAGCTGCAGTCCGCCATCGAAGCCGAAGCCAGGGTCCACGTCGAGCGAGCCGTGGTCATCGAGCGCGTCTTCAAGGCCGAAGAGCTGCAGATCACCGACGACGTGGCCAACGAGCACTTCATCGCCGTCCTCCGCGAATCCAACGTCCCGCCGGAGCAGGTGCAGGAATTCGCTAAGGGCAACGCCGAAGCCATCCGCAACGAAGTCACCTACCGCGCCATGTTCATGCTCGTGATGAACCGGCTGCGCGAACTGGCGGCCTAAGCCGTCATTGATTTGCGGGCGAAGATTCTTCGTCCGCAAACATTTTCTCGACTTTTCGGCGGTTGGTCGTGAGAAGTGCCGAGTCTTGCTTCACAAATGTAGCTTCTCCCTTTCTTGACTCATCTTCCCGCCGTCCCCAAGCTGCCGACGAGAGAGCATGGCCGGAAGAATTGAGGCTCAATTCTCGGCTGTCAAAAGCCAAGAAGTTTGGGTCCAGCGAAAGTGCCGCCCCTGAAAGTTCGCCCTCTTGCACATTGGCCCGTCGACGCTCTTCGGGGTGCAGGACGTCAAAGCTTATCTTTTGTTTGATGTAAGGACTTGTGAGTACGGTCCACTGCTGTTCCAGGGGGCGCCGCTCGTCCCAATCGGAGGCATACAGCAGGATGCCAGCTCCGATTTGCTTGAATTGAATCAGAGCGAGTGTCCTGGGGGAAGGGTAGTTTATTGACCCAACAGGCAAAGCCAATGCGGCGACACCGGCCAGGAGAGTTCCGATGAGCAAACCGGACCAATTCAGCTTCTTTCTTGATCCAAAGACGATCATTGCCGCGCCAAGAAGCCCGGCAGTAACGATTGGCCCAGCAAAGTGACCGTGCTGCACAATCGTCTCGCCATACAGATAATCCATTCGATAGAGCGCGTCGTGCCTGGTCGCCCCCAGAAGAGCGAAGCCCAGCAGAAATGCCCCGAAAAGAGCTGCAATCATTCGCCGCTTAACTCCATGTCAGGAGGCGGGCTCTTTTGCTCCCGCAGCATCGGGGCGTCAAGGGCAGGGCGGCCATCGAGTCCAAACGAAGTCTGCGCTGCCAGGCTCACCCCGCCTTCGGCATCCGCAAAGTAGAAGACCGGCCCCCAGCCTCGATGGCTTTCGTTGTCCGCATAGCGAAGCTTCGGCAATGTTGCGAGGTCCGAATGCGCGTTCTGTTCGATCAAAGTGGAGTCGAAAAGCATCACCTGCTCGGATGGCTCATCGATGGCCGCCAGCTCGGCGCCGCCGAGCCGGATGTGGAACGCGATGCTGCCGCCTTCGGGCTTTGCCCAGAAGGGCTCTAAAATTCGGCTGGACGCTTGATAGAATCCGCCGGAAGCCGTCATCCATTCTGTTGATCTGGGAAGCGTTGCATTGTTGTCCGACGCATAGATCAAAAGGGCGAGGCTGTTCTTCTTCATCGCTTTGCGCAGATAGTGCGGATTGACAAACGTATAATTCCAGGAAATCAGCCACCAGGTCCCAAAGTGAAAGCTCACAAGGATGACCAAAATGCAGGCGGCGAGGGCGATGGAGGCGTTTTCAGTTTTCCGGCGAGTCAGCCAAAGCGCGAGCAGGCACGCAAAGCCTGCCACGTTGAATGCGGCGAGACTGGCGACCAGCCAGCTTGAAGCCGATTGCGTGGCCCAGGCACCGTACAAAAGGAAGCAAATGGCCAAACCGCCGACAACTGCGCCCGTCCCCAGACATCCGCGCAGGCATCCCATCCTCAAAGTATAACGCGCCCCAGACGGCCCTCGGCCTGGGCTAAACTAGCGGCCAATTATGAGCCGCGAGAACCATCAGGACATTCGCATCGGCACCCTGGCCGGGCTGGACAAAGGCGCCGCCTACCTCAAGCAGATCCTCCCCCACGGCTTCGAGAGCTTCGAGCTCACCGCCTGGGCCGAGCTGCCCGAGACCCCGCTGGAGCAGATTGCGAAGGAGTGCCTGGAGGTCTGCGGAGACCAGGCGGTCATCGACGCCGTCGGCCTGTATGGCAACCCCCTGCAGAACGAAACAACCGCCCAGCACTGGGAGGTCCTGATTCGCGGAGCCAAGCATTTCGGCGCCAAGGTGGTCTGCGGCTTCGCCGGCGCCCTGGAAGACCGGCCCGTCGATGAATCCATGCCCAAGTTCAAAGAGGTGTGGGGGCATCTGGCCAAGGTGGCCGAAGACGAGGGCGTGAAGATCGCTTTTGAAAACTGCGACATGGGCGGCACATGGCAGCGGCCGCAGTGGAACATCGCCCACAGCCCCACCGCCTGGGAGATGATGTTCAACGAGGTCCCCAGCGACGCCCTCGGCCTGGAATGGGAGCCCTGCCACCAAATGGTCTCCCTCATCGACCCGCTGCCCCAGCTCCGCAAGTGGGTCGGCAAGGTCTATCACGTCCACGGCAAAGACGCCACCATCGCTTGGGACGTTGTTCGGTCTGAGGGTCTCCGAAGCGGCAAAGACTACGTCTGGCACCGCACCCCCGGCTTCGGCGACACCAACTGGACCGATGTCATCACCATCCTGCGGATGGCCGGCTTCACGGGAACCATCGACATCGAAGGCTGGCACGACCCGGTCTATCGCGACGAGCTCGAAATGACCGGCCAGGTTCACGCGTTGAACTACTTGAAGGCCTGCCGCGGCTCCGCGTTCGTGGCGAATCCTGACTAAGGCTTATCCATGAACTTCCAGGTGATCTTTACTTATGATGAAGACTATGAGGGCTACGTCGCCGACGTGCCCTCACTGCCTGGATGCATGAGTCAGGGCAAGACGATAGAAGAGGCCATGGCGAACATCCAGGAGGCCATCCGAGGAGTTTTGTTCGTGCTGGAGAAGAACGGTGAGCCTTACCAGCCGTCGACTCGGCCATTTTTTGTTGGCGAAATTGCGGTGTAGGCGGCATGCCTCCCCTTCCAATTGTTTCTGGCAAGCAGGCGCTTAAGGCTTTTGAGCGCTTAGGCTGGGCGCTGGATCATCAATCCGGCTCACACATGATTCTTTATCGTAAAGGATTTGCGACTCTGTCGGTTCCAAACCACAAAGAGCTTGCTCCTGGCCTATTGCGGGGCCTTATTCGACGGGCTGGCCTGGATGTTCAAGAATTCGTTGACGCGCTCAAGCTCCGCTAGCGCCTTGCGCCAGCGACCCATCCCGTCGAGAATGCCGCCAGTAAGTTGTATCCGCCGACCGGCCCCGCGATATCCACGATCTCCCCACACAGCCAAAGCCCCTCGCACCGCTTAGGACGCTTCTCCTTCGGGTCGATGTCGTCCGTGGGCACGATCGCGGTTTTCCAGAAAGAGCTACAGAGTGAGGCCGGCTGACATGGCAGAGTGCAGCACGCGGACTACAAGAATTGATTCGCCTTCTCGGCTAAAGATGATGTAATGGCCATGCTGAGCCTTGGGCCACTTTGCGAAAGCCATTTCAAGCCCGGGGCGCCCTTGCACAGGGCGGGACAGCCTGGTGTCGAGCGAAGCGGTCAGTTCTGACAAAAGGAACTCAGCGTATCTTTCTGCCTGCGCTTCGCCCCAATGGTGGGCGGTATGGCTGTAGATCTCTGCAAGATCATCTTCCGCTTGGGCCGAAAGGCGAATCAAGCGGTCTTGGCTTTCTTCCATGCTTTGAGGCGCTTGCGTGCGCCTGCGACGGCTTCATCCCATGTCACAGTTGGAGCATTTTTCAGGCTTTCGAGTCCTTCTTGAATCGCCTTGCTTTGCTCCTCTGTGGGCTGCCAAGGCTCAGGTTGAGTCTCGGGCTGGTTCATGGCTCTATTGTACGTCAAAGGCCAGCGCCCGCCACCCATCCCGTCGAGAATGCCGCCTGCAAGTTGTAGCCCCCGACCGGCCCCGCGATATCCAGGATCTCCCCGCACAGCCAAAGCCCTTCGCATCGCAGGGAGCGCATCGTCTTCGGGTCGATCTCGTCCAGTGGCACTCCGCCCGCGACGCATTCACCCTTCTCTAGCGGGATGGCCCGCACGGCGCCGAGGGGCCAAGATTTGAGGCGGTCGGCGAGGATGTTGCGGGGTTTTTTGGTGAGGAGGCCGAAGGTGATGTCGGGGGCGAGGCCGGCTTCTTCAAGGAACTCCGTGGCCAGGGCCTGAGGCATCATATCGGCCAGCCAGCTGGCGACGGGTTTTCGCGGCGCCCCAACGGCCCATCCGGCCAGGCGCTTCACGACCTCCTCCGAGTTGGATGTCGGCAGGAAGTCAATCATAAGCTGCACAGATCCCCCTTCGTGAGCTTCCGCCACCGCGCGGCTGATGAAGAGCACCGACGGCCCGCTGACTCCCTGATGGGTGAAGAGCAGGTCGCGCTGGCAGCGGGCGATCTCCTTGCCACCCGACCGCGCCTTCAGCACCGCCCCTC
>JBGSIR010000240.1:0-6780 GCA_041742415.1 Fimbriimonadaceae bacterium
CTGGGCGCCCACATGCCGACGGCGGGCGGGCTGCACAAGGCGGCGGCGAATGGCCGGGCCATCGGCTGCACGGCGCTCCAGGTGTTCACCTCCAACCCCCGCCAATGGGCGGGAGCCGACCCGGCGCCAGAGAAGATTGCGCTGTTTCGTGCGGCTGTGGAGGACTACGATCCCCGCGCCCTCGTGAGCCACGACACCTATTTGGTGAACCTGGCCGCGCCGGTGGAGGAGACCCGCGAGAAGTCGAAGCAGGCGCTCATCGGCGAGCTGCGCCGGTGCGGAATGCTTGGAATTCCGTATGCCGTCACCCACACCGCCGCCCACATGAAGCAGGGCGTGGAGGAGGGTCTGCGGCTGGCCGCGCTTGGCCTGCGCGAGGTTCTGGAGGCCGCGCCCGGAGACGCGATTCTTCTCATGGAGATCACCGCCGGCCAGGGCACGGTGCTCAATTCGAAATTTGAAGAGCTGGCCTGGCTCCTGGATGAGCTCGGTCGCCCAGCTCGGCTGGGGGTCTGCCTGGACACCTGCCACATGTTCGCCTCCGGCTATGACCTGCGGACGCCAGAAGCCTACGCCGCCACCATGGCGCGCCTGGACGAGACCATCGGCCGCGAGGCGGTGAAGGCCATCCACGTGAACGACAGCAAGCACGACCTTGGTTCGCGAAAGGATCGGCACGAGGCGATTGGGGATGGGTTCTTGGGGCTGGAGGCCTTCCGCTCGCTGGTGAACGATCCGCGCTGGTCTGATGTTCCGATGGTGCTGGAGACTCCGGAGGCGGAGACGATGCACGAGGAGAACCTGCGTCGGCTAATGGCTCTGGTGGCCTAGGGGCTGAACCGCTCCACCAAGCCTGGGGGAGCTGGCCCCTTGAAATAGCATGCCAATCTGCTCTATACTCTCAAAGTAGTGAAGACTTGGCAAAAAGCAGCGCTTGGAGTAGGTTCCGTTTTGGCCGTCGGCTTGCTCGGAGCGGGGATATTTCTCGCGTTGACTCGCGAGAACGCAAACATTGCCGAAGGCAAGCGGCTATTGGAGTCTGGAGATTTCCGAGGCGCTTCTTCTGCTTTTCGGCTTGCCCTGCAGGATCAAAAGGAAGATAAGGCAGCAAAGGGCCTGCTGGCTTATGCGGTGATGAGGGAGTCCGTGCGCCAAGAAATTGAGTCGAGTGATTCTGATGCTGATGTAATCGACGAGGAAGACCTGCTGCTTGACCGATTCACAGAGTGGTTTTCTGTGGCAAAGTACAAGGCTGTAGTTGATCAGTACGCGTCTGAGTCCAACCGAAAGCAAATCCAAGGTCAAATCAAAGATTACGAAACATCGCTCCGGGATGCTTTTGCGGAAGAGAGGCTTCCATTTATTGATTGGGAAGATTTCGACGCATCAATGACTGCGGCCGCGCGTGAATTGATTGGTTTGAAGATTGATGAAGGCAATCCCTCAGATGGAAGGGCAGTGGACTTAGCGCATGTTTGGTTGGCATCCAAAGGAGACAAAGAATCAGCCAAGGAAGTCGTTATTCGGCTCTCCAGGGACAGAAAGCTGGCGTTTGCAGCCCTGTTCTGCGGTGCCCAGCTTTCGGAGCATTTGAGTGCTCAGGCTGGCAGTGAGGCTTCATTTATGGCAGTGGATGCAGGAGTTGTTCAGGGTATCCTTGATGCAATAGTAGCCATTAGCGACTTCGGAAAGGAGAAGAAGTGGCGTATGATGCGACGCGCTGACTTGCCAGAGGATCAGCGGCCACTTCTGGACGGAGATTCTGAGAGCTTGCCGTTCATCAACTTTACAGATATTTCGCAGTACGTTGCTCTTGAAGCGGCTCAGAGAGGTAACTTCGACCCGTCACGGTTGGCTGTGTCCCTGGAATATGTAGATGATGAAATTTTCGTCTTTGCGTCTGGATATGATGGCGCTTCGCGCCAGAACTTGCTTTCAGCGGGTCGAATTGATCAAAGTGGGTTTTCGCCGCTCGCATTCTCTACCAGGAGTGATGGCCTCTTTGCCTCTTCATTGCCACTGGGCGGTCGATACATGATTAATACCGAAGACGCATGGCTGAGAATTGGGATTCGAAAGCGCGAAAAAGTAACGAAGTCTCGAGTAGACGAGGGTGTTCGAGAGGTGACCCGATTCCGAAGTGAGGTTCAATATAGCCCTGCGGCAAATGATGGCTACGGTGGGTATGTAACGGTTCAAGTTCCATATCAGGACTACGAGTCGTACTCTAGTGTGGTCAAATACCAAGAACCTGAAAATGGAGCTGTGTGGGTCCAACTGTCCATAATAGATGATGGTGCGCTGAAGGAGGTTAAGCGGTCTTGGGTGTCGGATACAGAAGATGTTGATTCGGCGTTCGAAGCCAAATCTCCGGCTACCACAGAGGGAGGGCTCCGGCGGGCCAAGGTGGACGAGCTGATCCTTGCCACAATGACGCGTGAGCTGGTCGCATCTGATCTTGAGGGCTTGAGTAAGCCGGAGCTGAGGATGATACGTAATGGTCTCTTCGCGCGGAAAGGTTACCGGTTCAAGGACCAGGAGCTTCACGGGTTCTTCAGGCTATATGGTTGGTATCAGCCAACAATAACCGACTTGGAAGTTGCCTCGAGCTTGATCTCAGATGAGGAATCTGCAAACCTAGACCTGGTCAAGGCTTATGAATCCAGCTAGGAGGCCTGAGATCACGACGGCGTGATTTCTGGACACCAATCGCTCAGGATGCTTCAGCCGCAACCAATTATAAGGGCTTGGAGTAAATCAAGTATAGCTCTGGATTGTGACAGCAGCCTTGCAAGAATTTGCCAGAAAATCACTCAAGGTTTCGGATTGATAGCAAGTCAGGAAGCGTATTCGCATCCTTCATAATCCGAGCGGCCAAAGCAGGGTTCAGGCCGCCTTCTGTGACAACATCCACTTTTTGGCGCAGAGCTTCTTGAACATCCAGGCGAAAGCCTGAAAGGTCGAAGAGAGTTCGGCTTGGCTCAAGCCTTATGAGCAGATCGAGATCGCTTTCAGGACCGTTTTGGCCCCGGCTCACTGATCCGAACACCCAAACATCCGTCACGCCGTGGCGCTTCGCGATGCGGCGGATGGTCCGGACAGTGGGAGATGGCAGTGGGGCCACAGGCAAAGTCTATCACAGACGTCACTGGCCAGCTTCCCGCACCACGTGCGGAGCAATGAACTGGAAAATGGCCTAGCCCTCAAGCCCAGCCAGGAGGGGCTCGGCTTGGAAGAGGTTGATGCCGCTCTGCACGAGGTCTTGGAGCTTGGCCATCTTGGCCTCCTCCTCCACCTGCTCCTCCAGGAACCACTGCAGGAACTGGTGGACCAGCGAGTCGTTTTCTTCGAGGGCGGCGCGGGCCATGGCTTTGAATTCTTCGGTGACCTTGGCTTCGCTGGCCTGAGCGGCGGCGACGGCGGCGGAGGCGTCGGCGAACTGGGTGGAGGCGCCCGGGATGGGGGGCAGGTCGAACTCGACGTCGGTGTCCAGCAGGAACTGGATGATCTTCATCGCGTGCTGGGCCTCCTCCATGGCCTGCTCCCGAAAGAGATCGCCCCATCCGTCCAGGCTCTGGCGCCTGAACCAGAAGGAGATGGCCATGTAGTTCTGATGCGCACTGAGCTCGCTCTTGATTTGAGCAGTCAGCATCTCTGCCAGGCGCGGGGTGATCTTCATGGCTCTATTCTCCCTCAGTCGGGCTCAGGCCTGGCAGGCCGCCGCCAGATCGCTCGCCTTCGTCACCTGCTCCCACGGGAAGGCTTCGTTGCCGAAGTGTCCGTTGCGGGCGGTGGGGAGGAAGCGGGTGGAGCGGAGGCTGAGGTGCTTGATGATGCCGGCCGGGGTGAGGTCGAAGACTTCGCGGATGCCTTTTTCCAGAGCCTCAGCGGAGAATTGGGCGCCGGTGACTTCCAGGTTGAGGGCGACGGGCTCGGCGACGCCGATGGCATAGGCCAGGCCGATTTGGCAGCGGTCGGCGAGGCCCGCGGCGACGACGGTTTTGGCGACGTGGCGGGCCATATAGGCGGCGCTGCGGTCAACCTTGGTCGGGTCCTTGCCGCTGAAGGCTCCGCCGCCGTGGGGGCAGAGGCCGCCGTAGGTGTCGACGATGATCTTGCGCCCGGTGAGGCCGGTGTCGCCCTTGGGTCCGCCGATGACAAAGAGGCCGGTAGGGTTGATGTGCTCGATGATGCCGCCCTGGTCGTACTGGGCGTACTCTTCCAGCACGGGTCGGATGACGTGCTCGCGCACGCGCTCGCTCACGTCGTCGTGGCTGAGGCCGGGATCATGCTGGGCGCTGACGACGATGGTGTGCAGGGCCTTGGCAAAGCCGTCTTCATAGACCACGCTCACCTGGCCCTTCATGTCGGGGCGGAAGCCGAGGCTGGGGTGGTCTTTGCGGGCGCGGGCGCTGGCTCGGGTGAGGGCGTGGGCGCAGGCGATGGGCAGGGGCATCAGCTCCGGCGTCTCTTTGGTGGCCAGGCCAAACATCATGCCCTGGTCTCCGGCTCCGCCGATGTCGACGCCGCGGGCGATGTCGGGGCTCTGCTCCTGCACGGCGATCATCACGCCGCAGGCGGCTCCATCCAGGCCGACGTCGGTGTGGGTGTATCCGACATCCATGATGGTGCGCCGCACGATGGCGGCCATGTCCACATAGCCCTCCATCGTCAGCTCGCCGGCGATGACGGCCATGCCGTGGGTGACCAGGGTCTCAATGGCCACGCGGGCCTGCGGGTCCTGGCTCAGGGCTTCGTCGAGCAGAGCGTCGGAAATCTGGTCGGCCAGCTTGTCGGGATGGCCTTCGCTGACGCTTTCGGAGGTGTGGATGGTGCGGATGGACATTGGAGTCGGCGGAGCCGAGCCTACCTGCGGCGCGCTTGGGCCACTGAGCCGCAGTATTTCACCCGGAAAGCGTGACGAAAATCATACTTTGCGCGTCAAAAAGATGACAGGCTGTCAGCAGCAAAGGGCGACAATGGCGAGCAAAGAACAGGGAGTTGAGCGCATGACCATCTCAATGCCGAAAACGATGGTGGCGAAGATCGAAGCCAAAATGGCAGAAGAGGACTTTTCGAGCGTCTCTGAGTGGATCCGCGATGCAGTCCGTCGCAGGCTCCAGTCTGATGACATCAGCCCGAAGCGCAAGATGAGCGACGACGAGCTTATGCGGCGGGCAGACCGGGCCGAGGCGGGAAGCTCCATAGAGGGGGATGCCATGGCATCCATCCGCAAATCTCGACCTCGCCGAGCTGGATGATCTTGACAGCCGCCGCAGCGCTTCTCACAGCACGGGAGCCCGCCACCGAGTTCCATCGTCTTGATGGGAGATTATGCGTTTCGACGAAGACTTTTTAGGCGGCGCCATATCTGAATTCGCCGAAGCGGAGAGGCGTTGGGGAGTTTGGCACGAGATCGAAACAGCACTTGAGTTCGAAATCGCGAGGCTGGAGCCCCCGCCTCTTGATGACCCCATTGAGCAGCTGCCTAATGGAAAATCGGTCAGAAGGCGTGAGTTTTGGTATCGATGGGTTGGCGGCGGCCGTGTTGCCGCCACGATCTGGTACTCAATCGTCGCGGGGGAAGATCGCCGTCCTGAGGCCATCTTGCTTGCCCTCGAAGTCACTTCGAGCGAAGACTAGCCCCGCCGCGCCCGGCGCTCAATGCTTCGGGCGTAGATCCACAGGCCGCACCACACGATCGCCGGTGGAATCATCGCCACCCAGTTCTGCCAAGTCATCTTTTTCGTTCTCCAAAAGCTGGTCGAGCCCCACGCGCACGCGTCGGGCGTAGAGCATGAGGGTGGCCCCGCCGATGGCCAGATAGTTTGCGGCGACCCCGCTCCAGTGCCAAATGTCGAGCTTGGCGCCTTCGGGGTGGAGGTCGTTGGGGAAGAGCCTCCGGTGCACAAAGATCAGATAGACCGCCGGCACAAAGACAGCGAGCTGATAGATGGCCGTGCTGCGCCTTCGCGAGCCGTCTTCGCTGATGGAGCCCCGAAGCACAAGCGTGCCCGCCAAGAGGAACACGACGACCAGAAAGGCGGTCTGCTGGGGGTCCCAGTTCCACCAGGCGCCCCATTGCACGCGGCTGAAGAGGATGCCGGTGGTGATGGTGAGGAGCGAGGCGGTGAAGGCGATTTCCTGCGCCGCTTGGAGACGCACATCGGTCTTGGCGTCTCCGCCCCGCAGGCTCCGCCAGGCCAGCACCACCGAGGTGAAGAGCCAGGTGGAGGTGAGAAAGGCGCAGGGCAGGTGCCAAAAGATGATGCGCGCCAGCTTGGGCTCCATCCAGCCGGGACCGGCGTCTGGAGCCAGGAAAGAGTAGGCCAGCGCCGCCAGCGCTGCGATGCCCACCACAATTTTGCCCGCGTTCATGACCTTTCCTTGGAAGATACGCGGTCTGCGGCAGAGTCGTCGGGAACGTCGGCCTGCGCCGAAAGCCAGATGCCGCCCCAGGCCAGGGCTCCGGCGTAGCAGAGCAGACCCCAAAGGCTCCCCCAGGCGCGCCGCTCGTCGCCCCAGCCCATGCCAAACGAGGCGGCTCGAACGCCGAGGAACACCAGCGGCAGGCCCAGCGGAAGTCCGGTGGCGGCGGCGACAATCCAGCGGCCCTTGGCTTCGGAGGCCAGTCGGCCGCAGAGGCAGAGGCAGACCGCAGAGCCCAGGGCCAGCAGCCAGGCGGCGGCGAGATATTCGGCCCAGCGGACCACGGGCACCTGCACCAGCTCGGCGAAGATCGGCGCGGAAATCAGCGCGGTAAGGCTCGCCTGGACGCAG
>JBGSIR010000241.1:0-5865 GCA_041742415.1 Fimbriimonadaceae bacterium
GGAGCCATCAGCAGCGACATGGCTCGCGCCATGGCCGAAGCCAGCGCGGCGCAGGACGCCAACCGCGGCGGCATGGCCGACAAGGGAGTCGATGACGACCTGGCCGATCAGGCTCCGATCATCAAGCTGGCGAACGCCGCCATCAAGCAGGCTCTCGAAGCCGGCGCATCAGACATCCACGTGGAGCCGGGCGAGAAGTCTCTCCGCGTGCGGTACCGCATTGACGGTGTTCTGATGGAGGCGATGACGATTCCCAAGAACCTCATCGCGCCGCTCATCTCCCGCCTCAAGATCATGGCGGACATGAACATCGCCGAGCGCCGTGTTCCGCAGGACGGACGCATCGAGGTGCGCAGCGGCGGACGCGAGTTCGACATGCGCGTCAGCTCGATTCCGACCCCGTTTGGCGAGAAGATCGTTATGCGAATCCTGGACAAGCAGAACGCCATGGTCGGTCTGCAGAAGCTCGGCCTTTCGGCGGAGAACCAGGCGTTCATCGAAGAGCTGATCTCCCAGCCCAACGGCCTCTTCCTCTGCACCGGCCCCACGGGTTCGGGCAAAACCACCACGCAGTACTCCGTCCTCAACATGCTCAACTCGATTGAGCGAAACATCATCACCTGCGAAGACCCGATTGAGTACCAGCTCAACGGCATCAGCCAGGTGCAGGTGAACAAGAAGGCGGGCCTCACGTTCTCGACGGGCCTCCGCGCGTTCCTGCGGCAAGACCCCGACATCATCCTCGTCGGAGAGATGCGCGACCTTGAGACGGCGGAAATCGCCATCGAAGCCTCGCTCACCGGCCACTTGGTGCTCTCCACCCTCCACACGAACGACGCCCCCTCGGCCACCATTCGTATGATTGACATGGGTGTGGAGCCCTATCTGATTTCGGCGACCGTCATCGGCATCTTGGCTCAGCGCCTTGGCCGAAAGATCGACCCCAACCACCGCGAGCCCTACACCGAAAAGGCCATCAACCTGCGCCGATTCGGCTTCGATGTGGTGGACCCCGATGAGGAAGTGACCCTCTATCGCGGCGTGCCGCACGAGGACAACCGCATGACCGGATACCGCGGCCGCACCGGAGTTCACGAACTGCTTCGCATGAACGCGGAAATCGCCGAGCTTGTGGTCCGCCGCGCCCCGGCACAGGACCTGAAAGAGGCCGCCAAGGCCAACGGCATGCGCGAGCTGAGAGAGGACGGCCTGGAGAAAGTCTTGGCCGGAGTCACCGACCCCAGCGAAGTCATGCGCGTCGTCTTCACCGCCGGCTACTAAGCCCCCGACCCACTTTCAACCCCAACAACGACCCCAAGGAGAGCACCAACGACATGAGCAGCCCGATGAACCCCGGCGGCCCGCCCCCCATTCAGGGACAGCCCGCCCCCATTTCGCAGGATGTGGCCAACCCCACCGTGGGCGCCGCCCCGCCCCAGCGCCAGATGGGCCAGGCCAAAACCCTTGAGGACCTGCACATCGACGAGCTGCTCAACATCGTTGTCGACAAGAACTGCTCCGACCTGCACATCTGCACCGACAGCCCGCCCGTCATTCGCGTGGATGGCGGCCTGGAGCGGATGAACTACGAGAACTTCAACGCTCAGCAGACGCAGAGAATGCTCTACGAAATCCTGAGCGACCAGCAGGTGCAGAAGTTTGAGACGACGATGGAGCTCGACTTCTCGTACCAGCTCCCCCGCCGCGCCCGCTTCCGCGTGAACATCTATCGAGACCGAGGAGCCGTGGCCGCCGCCTTCCGCCTGATTGCCAGCAAGATCCCGACGACCCGCGATCTCGGCCTTCCGGCCACGATGGACACCCTGAGTGAAAAGCCGCGCGGCCTCATCCTGGTGACGGGCCCGACCGGCTCTGGAAAGTCAACGTCGCTCGCGGCGATGATCAACCACATCAATACGAACTTCTCGCACCACATCATCACGATCGAAGACCCGATCGAGTACCTCCACACCCACAAGAAGTGCCTCATCAACCAGCGCGAGCTGGGGTCAGACACGCTGAGCTTCTCGAACGCCCTGCGCGCCAGCCTCCGCGAAGACCCGGACATCCTGCTGGTCGGTGAAATGCGCGACACCGAAACCATCGGCCTCGCCATCACGGCGGCGGAAACGGGCCACTTGGTGTTTGCCACGCTGCACACCAACAGCGCGGCGGAATCGATCGACCGCATCATTGACGTCTTCCCCCCAGGACAGCAGGAGCAGATCCGCGTCCAGCTCTCCAACAACCTGGTGGCCATCATCACGCAGCAGCTTCTGCCGCGCGCCAATGGCCCGGGCCGCATTCCGGCCAACGAGATCATGACGGCCACCCCGGCTATCCGGAACCTGATTCGCGAAAACAAAACGCACCAGATTCCCTCGATCATTCAAACCAGCGCCGGCTCCAGCATGATCAGCATGGACCAGTGCCTGCGCGACCTCTACATGAAGGGCCTCATCACCCTGGAAGAGGCCATGACGCGCTGCCAAAACGTGGAGGAGCTGAAGAAGATGATCAACCTGAACAGCCCTTCCGCCGGACAGCAGCCAGGAAATCGGCGCCGATAAGCGCCCGCGACGCATTGCAAATCTAAAGCAGGAGCTCCAACACCATGCCCATTTACAGCTACAGCTTCCAAGACGCCGGAGGAAGCATTCAAAAGGGAACCGCCGAAGCAGAGACTGAAGAGGCTCTGCGCGAACGGTTCTCCGAACAAGGCCTCGAAATCACCGAGGTCGAGATGATCAAAAAGAAGGGCAAAGGCAACAGCCGGTCCTTCGGAAAGGTCCGCAAAAAGAAGCTGGCCATCTTCTGCCGCCAGTTCTCCACCATGGTGGACGCGGGCGTTTCGCTGGTGCGCTGCCTGGACGTTTTGGGCCGCCAAACCAACGACCCGACGCTGCGCAAGATTTTGGCCGACGTGGGCGAGCGCGTCGAATCGGGCGAAAGCCTTTCGCGCTCCATGCAGCGCCACCCCCGCACCTTCGACAACCTCTTTACGGGTCTTGTCCGAGCCGGTGAGATCGGCGGTGTGCTGGAGGAGTCGCTCCAGCGCCTTTCGACCTTCCTTGAAAAGGAGATCGAGCTGAAGCGCAAGGTGCAAACGGCCCTTACCTATCCGGTCCTGGTCGTCATTGCCGCCGTCGGCATCGTGCTCTTCCTCGTCACCTACATCGTTCCCGAGTTCGCCAAGCTCTTTAAGGACATCGGCCTGAAGGACGAAGACTTCCCGGCGGCGACCAAGTTCCTCATCGACCTGAGCGCTGGACTCACCACCCGCTGGTGGATGTTCGCGATCGGCCTGGCCGTCATCGTTGTCTCCTACCGGCTGTTTGTGAGCACTCGCTTCGGCCGCCGCGTCGTGGACCGCATTCGGCTCTACATTCCGGTCTTTGGCCCGCTGCACCACAAGGTCTGCATGACCCGGTTCAGCCGAACGATGGGCACCCTGCTCACCAGCGGCGTTCCGATTCTGCAGGCGATGGAGACCGTGGCCGGCACCGTCGGCAACACCATCATGAGCGACGCCGTGCTGGACGCCCGAGCGCGAATCCGAGAAGGAGACCGCATCGGCGACCCGCTGGAGGCCAGCCGCCTCTTCCCGCCCATGGTCGTGCACATGATCGGAGTCGGAGAAGAATCGGGCTCGCTGGACTTTATGCTCCAGAAGATCGCCGAGTTCTATGAGTCGGAAGTGGAGGCCACCCTGGCTTCGCTCACCGCCGCTCTGGAGCCGATCCTCATCGTCTTCCTCGGCTTCGTCGTTGGCTTCATCGTCATCGCGATGTTCCTCCCCCTGGTCAAGGTCATCGAAAGCCTCTCGGCTGGCGGCGGCGAGTAGTCTCCCGCTGACCTCGGCATCCGGGCCGCCTGCGAAGAGCATTCGCAGGCGGCCCGGTCTGTTTTCGGGGTACCTTCCGCGCGGCCCCGGGAGCCGCGCGACTTGTACGGAATGTTTCCAGAAGAGACTTGGGTGATGGGCTTCGTGATCGGAGCCTTCATCGGCAGCTTTCTCAACGTGGTCATCTATCGGCTGCCGCGCCGGATGTCACTCTCTAAGCCGGCCAACAGCTTTTGCCCCACCTGCGAGCGTCGGCTCAGCGTCTCCGAGCTGATTCCCCTCCTCAGTTGGCTCATTCAGGGAGGCAAGTGCAAAGGCTGCCGCAGCCGCATCCCCGCCCGCTACTTTTTTGTCGAGCTCACCAACGCCGCGCTCTGGGGCGGCATCTGGTATGTGACGATGTGCCGGGACGATGACTGGATCAAGGGCATCGCCTGGATGCTCTTTGGCGCCGCCCTGGTCGCCGCCATCTTCACCGACCTCATGCACTACATCATCCCGGATGAAGTGAACGCCTTCATGCTCTTTGTGGGCATCGCGCTGAACGTGGTGCAGATCATTTTGGGCATGCCGGAAGCCTGGATCGGGTTTCTGCCCTCCAGCCTTGTGGGCGCCTTTGTTGGCACAGGGGTGCTTTGGGGCATCGCGTTTCTCGGGCGGGTTCTTTTCCGAAAGGATGCCATGGGGCACGGCGACATCAAGATGGCCCGCGGCATCGGAGCCGTGCTGCTTCCTATGGGCGCGCTGATCAGCTTTGGTCTGGCAATTGTGCTGGGCGCCGTGATTGGCGTCCTCATCATCGTCATCCGCAACGCCGTCCAGCGCGGCAAGGGGGGTGACGAAGAGGCGGATGCCGAAGAGGAGATTTACGAGCCGGAGACGATCAAGTCACTCGTGCTGTGCGGAATTGGCTACTTTTTGGCCATCGACGTGATCGGCCTCTTTCAGCCGAAGCTCTACGAGGCATGGTTTGGCGAGGACCCCTACGCGGTGGAGGAGATTGACGACACCGCTGGGGTAGAACTGACCATGATTCCGTTCGGCCCCTACTTGGCAGCCGGTGCGATCGGGGTCATGCTCTTTGAGCCTGCGCTCAAAGGGCTCGTGCAGTCCTATTTCCAGAGCCTCAGTCTGTAGCGGAAGGAACCCGCGACGGAACGCGAGGGTCTAAGGGATGGGAGCAGGAACAGCGGATGAAGAAAAAGCAGGCATTCACACTGATTGAGCTACTGACGGTCATCTCGATCATCGCCATCCTTTCGGCGATCATCGTGCCGGTCTTTGCCCGCGCGAAGGTGAACGCGAACCGCTCAGCCGACATCACGTCGATGAACGAGATCCGCACCGCCATTCAGCTCTACCGGGTGGATCAGGGAGCCTATCCTCCTGCGATTCTTGGCTATGCCACCATCTACAGCAACGACCTTTCGGGCGTTGTTCCGGCCGACAAGCTCCGCTCCCACCTTTTCCCCTCCGCCGTCAGCGCCCTCAGCACGTTTTCGCCGACTCCGCTTGAAGCCCAGGCCACCCAGGTGTCCCCGGCCGTTTTCCCGCCGGCTGACTCCCGCGCGGTCGGATCAGCTCCCGAGATCGACCTGAACGGCGACGGTGTTGTGGACAATGCCGATGATGCGGCAATGGCCCGCCAAGCATTTGGTCCAGATGATGGATTTATCTGCGGAAGCGGAGCCGCTGAGCAGGGACTCGGCGGGTCTTGCGGAACAGAAGGCGTCCGCCACTTTTATGATGTCAGCGGATATGACTCCGCTGTTGTTCGGACGAACACTGGCACACGCCGCGAGGTTCGATACGCTCTGTTTTGGACGGGTTGGGGGCTTCAGAACGGAGACTTGATGGATGATCCGCGCCAGCTTGGCTACGCCGAGCCGCATGAGGACACGATCCTGACCTGGAATTCCTTCTATCGCGAATATGCCGGCGACGGCTCCGTTCGGCCCGGCCGCCAAGACATCGCCCTCTATGTCTCCGGCGCCGCCCGCCCCTTCAGCTCCGACGTGCTG
>JBGSIR010000242.1:0-6929 GCA_041742415.1 Fimbriimonadaceae bacterium
AGCGTCGCCAGAGCGCCCGCCGCCGCAGGGTCCTTTTCCTTCCAATATTCCTGGCTCTCCGAGCGGCCGGCATAGTCGGCCACCATCGAAAAAAGCTCCTCGGAGGGCAGGCGGCGCATGTGCATTCCGCTCAGCCAGTCAAGCTTGGCGGGGTCGAAAACACCTGGCGAGGGCTGGATGCCGCGAATGCTGAAGGCATCGGCCATCTCGTCCATCGACATCACCTCGCGATCTTCGCCGGGAGCCCAGCCGATGAGCGCAATGAAGTTGGCCAGAGCGTGGCCCAGATATCCGGCGCGGCGATAGTCGAGGCAGGCGGTGTCGCCGTGGCGCTTGCTCAGCTTGGCGCCGTCCTTGCCCTTGATCACCGGCACGTGGATGAACTCCGGCGGGGTCCAGCCCAGCGCCCGGAACAGCACCATGTGCTTGGGCGCGCTGCTGATCCACTCTTCGCCCCGAAAAACGTGCGTGATGTCCATCAGGTGGTCATCCACCATGGCGGCGAAGTGGTAGGTCGGCATGCCGTCGCCCTTGATGATCACCGGGTCGTCCACATCGTCGCTATGGCGCTCCACGCGGCCGCGGATTCCGTCTTGGATGACGATGGTCTCGCCGCGCGGAATGCGAAGGCGGATGACGCCGGGCTTGCCGGCCTCGCGGGCGGCCTCCACCTGGGCCGGGGTGGCGTCTCGCCAATCCCCGCCGAAGTAGCCGATCTTCTGCTTGTTGATCTGCTGAAACTCGCGCATCTCGGTGAGCTCTTCGGAGGTGTCGAAAGCCCAGTAGGCGGCCCCGCTCTCCAAGAGCTGGTCGATGACGGGCTGATAGATGCCCGCGGCTTTGCGCTCGCTTTGCCGATAGAGCCCGTGCGGGCCGCCGATGTCTGGGCCCTCGTGCCACTGGGCGCCGACATAGCGCAGGCTCTCCAAAATCTCCTGCTCGGTTCCCTCCACCGCGCGGGCCTGGTCGGTGTCTTCGATGCGGACGATGAACTGGCCGCCATGCCGCTGGGCAAACAGGTGGTCAAAAAGGGCCGTGCGGATATTGCCCACGTGCGGGCTGCCCGTGGGGCTGGGTGCGTAGCGAACGCGGACGGACATCGAACCCGGAACGTACCTGAGCCTATCGGACGGGGCTGCAACCTGCCCGGGGCTATCGGCAATACTAGGCAAGAGGCGCCCAAGATGACTGGAGGATCAGACCAAGAATTCCAACCGCCGAGCGAGGCCCCCGCGCCCCCCTCGGAGGCTCCTCAGCCTGCCTATGAGCACGCCGATTGGTGGTATGTGGGCCAATATGGCGAACTGGGCCCGCTCACGCTGAGCCAGATGCAGGGCCTTGCCGAAGACCGCGTCATCGACGCCCAGACCTATGTGTGGCAGGAGGGCATGGCCGACTGGGTTCCCGCCTCTTCGCGCAGCGAGCTTCGCGCCGCCTCCGACGGTCCGCCGCCGATGCCCGCCCGTCCGTCCGGTCCGCCCCCGACGCCGACCACCCCCGCATCCCAGTTGTCCCCCTCTGGCTTCGCATCATTTTCTGCGCCGGCCGCCTCCATGGCTCAGCACCAGGCCTCCTATCCGGTCGGGATTCCGGTCAGCGACAAGAGCCGGCTGGTGGCCGGACTGCTCAACATCCTCCCGGGCTTTGGCCGGTTCTATCTGGGCTATTCCGCGCACGGCCTGCTCCAGTTCTTCACGGGCTGGTGCCTGGGCGTAGGCTTCATTTGGAGCTTTGTGGATGGCCTCTACATCCTGATGGGCGGACTGAAATTCGACGGCTTTGGCCGACGGCTGGATGATTGACCCAGACCCTGGCCAGCCCTGCGTCCCGCCAGGGGTCTTGATGCGTCAGAAAGGGCAAGGAGCAGCCTTCAAACCATGATTGCCGCATTGAGTCTCGCCGCCGCCTTGGCCCCCCAAGCCGGCCTCCAGCCCGGACAGGAGGGCATCAAAATGGTCATCAAAGACCGAGGGGAGATCGTGATTCAGATTTCTGCGGACAAGGCTCCCAGGGCCGTGGCCCACATCAAGGGCCTCATGAACCGCAAGTTTTATGACGGGCTGAAGTTTCACCGCGTCGTCACCAAGCCGCGCCCCTTTTTGGTGATGCTGGGCGACCCGCTGACCCGCACGCTGGCCGTGGACAACCCCAACGTGGGCAACGGCGGAACCGGCGCCCGCATTCCCTTTGAAGCCAACGACCTGGAGCCCGTGGAGGGCGCGGTCGGCCTGAGCACTCCCGAAGGGGATAAGGACGGCGGCGACAGCCAGTTCTTCATCCTGCTGGGCAGCAGCCGATTCCTCAAGGGAAGCAACACGATTTTTGGCAAGGTGGTCTCGGGAATGAACGTGGTGAAGCAGATCCAGCTCGGAGATGAGGTAACTTCCGCCGCGATCACGCGTGGCTGATTCCCAACCCCGACTCCTGCTTCAAATCGGCAAGCGACTCGCCGCTGGGTTCGTCAGCCTGATCTTCTTGGCCTTCGTCGTCTTCATGATCGACGAGGTCGCGCCCGGCGATGCCGCTGTGGTGAAGGCCGGTGAAAAGGCCACGCTGGAGCAGGTTCAGCGCATCCGGGTTCAAATGGGCCTCGACCGCCCCTGGTTTATCCGCTTCCCCGAATATGTGGCCAAAGCCGCGACCGGGGATTTTGGAGCCAGCTACCAGGGCACCCAGGAGCCCGTGAGCAAGATTTTGGCCTCGGCCCTTCCGCTCACCCTCAGCCTGGCGGGGCCGGCCATTTTGGTCGCCATCTTCATGGGCCTCACCCTGGGGACCATCGCGGCCGTATGGCGGGGGAGGTGGCCGGATAGGCTGGTCCTCGCCTTCAGCACGCTGGGCGTCACTGTGCCCAACTTTGTTCTGGCGCCGATCCTTGTCCTGGTTTTCTCGCTTCAGCTCGACGCCTTGCCCGCCACGTGGGAATCGCCGCTCCGGGCGCCCGCGTTCTACTATCTGCTCCTTCCCGTCCTGGTCCTCTCGGCCCGGCCCAGCGCCACCCTGGTGCGCCTCACCCGGGCCAGCATGATCGACACCCTGGGCCAGGAGTTCATCAAGCTGGCCCGCGCCAAGGGCGTCGGACCGCTGCGCTTAGTGCTCCGACACGGGCTCCGCAACGCCGTGCTCCCGGTCATCACGTCGATGGGCACCTCGTTTGGCTTCCTGCTCACCGGCAGCTACATCGTCGAGACCTTCTTCACCATGCCCGGCATGGGCTTTCAGGCGCTGAAGGCCATCCAGAAGAACGACACGCCCGTGCTCATGGGCTGCGTTTTGCTCACCGGCCTGTTGTTCATTGTGGTGAACCTGCTGGTGGACATCCTCCAGCCCATCCTCGACCCCCGCATCCGCGAGGCGCAGATATGAAGCGCCGCAATAAGCTGGGGCCGCTGTTTTGGGGCAGCGTGGTCTTCTTGGCGCTTCTGCTGGTCATGGCCGTCATTGGCCCCAGCATCCGGCACCCCCACGACGCCCGCGTCGGCGAGACCCTGCAGGGCCCCTCGGCCGAGTTTTGGCTGGGCACAGACGACCTGGGTCGAGACATTTTTAGCCGCCTCACCTACGGCGCCCGGGTCTCGCTGACCGTCGGCATCGTGGTGCAGATCTTCGCCCTGGTGCTCGGCATCACCATCGGCATGATCGGCGCTCTGGCGCCCAAGTGGATCGCCGGCCCCGTGATGCGGTTCACCGATGGCATGTTCGCCTTTCCCGACCTGCTCCTCGCCATCCTCATCGTCGGCATCTTTGGGTTTAGCTCGGCCGGGGGGATCTTGGCTCCGCTCAGTGCGGTCTTGGGCTCGGGGCTCACGCCGGTCATCATCGCTCTGGCGGTCACGGCCTGGCCCTCCATCGCCCGGCTGGTAAGGGGGCAGGTCGCCACGCTCAAGCAGCGGGAATATGTTCAGGCGGCCCGCGCCATGGGAGCCAAGCCGAGCTGGCTGGTGCTCAAGCACATCCTGCCTCACCTGTGGGGCATCATTTTGGCGGTCTCAATGGTCGACCTCGCCGCAGTGATCTTGGCCGAGAGCGCCATGAGCTTCCTCGGCATCGGCGTGCAGCCGCCCGACGCGAGCTGGGGCACTATGATCAACCAAGCCCGCGTGAACATGCAGGCCCACCCGCTTTTGCTGGTCTGGCCCTGCGTCCTGCTGAGCCTCACGATTTTCGCCCTCAACTTCGTGGGCGACGGCCTTCGCGACCTGGCAGACCCGAAGTCGGAAAAGAAATGACCGAACTGGCCAAAAGAATGGCAGGGGTGACAGGACTTGAACCCGCGACCTACGGTTTTGGAGACCGCCGCTCTACCAACTGAGCTACACCCCTGCGGGACCTCGCATGATACCTCGGCGGAGAAGGACCGCCCCTGGGCCGATCTATCGGCCAAAATAGAGGAATGCGCTGGCTGAGTGCGGGAATCGCTGCTTTTGCGGCAATGAGCCTGGGGTGCGTCGGGACCACCGACCAAATTGGAGGCAAGCCTCGCGAGGATGAGGGCCTAAAGGTGGTGAGCCTTTCCCCCAGCACGACCGAAATTGCGGCCCGCACCAGCGTTTCGCAAAAGCTCGTGGGCCGCACGGCCTCGTGCAACTTCCCCCCCAACATCGCCAGCACACCCATCGTGATGGACGGCGTTTCGCCCGATTTCGAGCGCATCGCCGCTTCCGGAGCCAAGCTCGCGCTCTATGACAAAGCCCTCTTTGACGAGGCCGACATGGCCAAGCTCAAGGAGCTGGGCATCGAGGCGCTCGGCATGGACTCCAGCACTTTGGTGGGCTATGAAGAGTTCGCGCTGAGGGTTGCCAAGCGCATGGGCGGCGAGACGCAGATCTCCGAATACATCGACCAGATTTACGCCCGCATCACCGAGAACAAGGTGGCCGACGGCGCGCCGAAGCCCCGGATCATGTTTGTGATGGGCTCCGAAGGCGAATACATGGTGGCCGGAAAGAACTCCCTGCTGGGCGACATCACGGGCCGCTTGAACGGCGACATTCAAGGCCCCGACGGCAGCCTTTGGCAGACCATGAACGTGGAGGCCATCCTGGCCGCCCAGCCTCAGGCCATCATTGCCGCCGGAAATGCCGAGCGCATTCTGGCCGACCCCCGCCTTGCCGGCCTCCCCGCCGTGAAGACCCGCCTCGTGGTGGATGTCGAGCCCGACGTGCTGATGCGCGCCGGTCAGCGCATGCACCACATGTCCGAGGCCATCGGAATTATCCTCAACCGCGTGAAATCATGATGAACTCCATTGCCGAAATTGGCGTCTTTGGCGGCTCCGGCTTCTATTCGCTGCTCGAAAACGTCGAAGAAATCAAGGTCGACACCCCCTATGGCCCGCCGAGCGATTCGGTGATGCTGGCCGAGGTCTCGGGCCGCAAGGTCGCCTTCCTTCCCCGGCACGGCCGGCGGCACACCCTGCCTCCCCACAAAATCAACTTCCGCGCCAACGTCTGGGCCATGCACAAGCTGGGCGTGAAGGCGGTGGTGAGCCCCTGCGCCGCCGGCTCGCTGCAGAAGCACGTTGAGCCCGGCCACTTCGTGGTCTGCGACCAATTCGTCGACCGCACGAAAGGCCGCGACGACACGTTCTACGATGGCCCGGTGACGGCCCACGTTTCTCCGGCCGACATGTACAGCGCCGAGCTTCGCCGCCTGGCCGTGGAAGCCTGCAAAAAGAACGGCATCACCGTCCACGATGGCGGCACGGTCGTGGTCATTCAGGGCCCGCGCTTCAGCACCAAAGCCGAGAGCCGCTGGTTCACTCAGATGGGCTGGGAGGTCATCAACATGACCCAATACCCCGAGGCCTATCTCTGCCACGAGCTGGGCATGGCCGTGGCCAACATCTCGCTCATCACGGACTATGATAGCGGCCTCGTTGCTGACACGTCTGCGGTCACAGCTCACGATGTTTTGGAGGTCTTTCAGAAAAATGCCGAAAACGCCCGCAAGGTGGTTTTGGACCTCATCGCCTCGATGCCGACCGACCTCGACGCCCTGGCCACCCGCGACAGCCTCGCTTTTTCGCGCGGCGACGGCCATGCCGCGCATCCCCTGGATGTCCGCATCTATGACTAAGGCAGTGATCCGCTGATGCTGGCCGCATTCGCCCTCGCGGCCTCCCTTCAAGCCCAGCCGATGCTGATTCCAGTCATCGTGCAGCCCAACCTGAGCATCGTTCAGCGCTCGCTGAACGGCTCGGTCTCGGCGCGCCAGGGCCAAATGAGCGAGGCCGATGAGGCGGCGGTGCTGGATGCCCTCACTCAGATCCAGTCGCTGACCAGTGGGCGGGTCATTTTCAAGACGGTCATCGACCCCACCGAGCTCTACTTTGCCCTCGATGCCCGGACCACACCGGCCATCAATTCGGGCGGGTCGCTGGACCTTGTTCTGCCGCGGCAGAAGGGCCTTTCGCCGTTTGATGAATACCTGCTGGGCTCGGCCTCGCCCCGCTTTATGAGCGACCCGCCCGAATCGGCGGCCTACCTCATCCTGCATGGCGGCGCAACCGGCTGGTCAGAATCCCGCACCTTGGCCGGCAAGCCGCTCATCGTGGCCCCCTTCCACCATCTTGCCGGCGCGGATCCTTCCAAGCGTCTGGCTCCGGCGTTGGCTCAGCTCCTTTCCCAGATTCCGGCCGTGGCCGAAGCTCTGCCCCCGCAGGAGGCCCCCGCCGAAGCCTCGCCCTTTGCAGAGGCCGAGGGCGGATGGTCGGCTGACCGCCCGATCCTTGCCGGCGCCCTGCCCCTTTGGTCCGGCGCCGCCTCCGTCACCGCCGAATCAGCCTTGAGCCTCACCGCTTCGTGGACCGAAGGCGAGCCGCTGGCGCTCCGTCTCCGGTTCACCGAGGGAGAGGACGCCTATGTCCGCCTGCAGGGAGCCCTGCCTCGCCCGCTGGAGGCGGCCCCTCGCGCGGCCTATGTGGCTCC
>JBGSIR010000243.1:0-3567 GCA_041742415.1 Fimbriimonadaceae bacterium
CGCGCAGGGTGTGCTTCACCTTGGCGTAGTGGTGCTGAAGCCAGCCACGCAGGCAGATGTAGTCGCGCTCCAGGTTCGTGTCCGGCCCATAGGCGTCGTGCGTCTCCAGGCACTCCTGCAGGTTCATGAGCACCTGGCGGAGCTGCTGCGGAAAGCCGGCGGGGCGGGGCGAGAGGGCCTGAGCGCCGCGCACGGAGATCAGATCGGCTTCGGTGATGGGCAGGGAAGGGGTCATGGGGTCTCCGTGGGTCAAAGCTGTTGGGTGTAGTTGAGCTTGAGGTCGCGCACCAGGTGGTCGAGCTGGGCGCCGTCGGTCTCGTCCATGTGCGGCTTGGCCACTCCGACCAGCGCCTCCACGGCGTCGATGGCCTTGCGGCAGGCCGCCATGTCCTTTTCAATGCGGCCCGACATCATGTCGGGCTGGAGACCCATGCGGCTGAAAGCCAATTGGGTGAAGGTTTGGATGGAGACGAGAATCGCTTCGTCCACATCCATGCTCGGGGGCGCCGTTTCCTCCGCCATGCCTTGCCTTTAGGGACGGGGCGGCGGGCCGGGGAGGCGCAAAAGTTTTCAACCGCCCATGCCGATGGCTTCGCGGTCGCGCTCCATCTGCTCTTCCGCGTCGATCCAGGCCCGCAGCAGGGAATCGCAGGCGTCCAAGGGGTCCCCGGCAAAGGGCCACATGATGCGGTCGCTGCCGCTCATGGCCGCTTCGCGGTTTCTCAGCTGCATCAGGCGCAGCAGGCGCGGGTTGAAGTCGAAGTTGGGCTTGAGCCGGACGGAGAGCCGGCGGTCGCGGCCATTCAGGTCCTTCCAAGGCAGCGTCGAGGCGCGGATGCGCAGCCCCATGAGGCGAATCGCCCGCTCGGCCTCGGGCGGCATAGCGCCATAGCGGTCGGTGATCTCGCTGCGCGCTTCGCCCAAGGCGTCCAGGCTTCGGGAGGCCATGAGAAGCTTGTAAAAGTACAGCCTTTGCCCCTCTTCTTGGATATAGCTGTCGGGCAGGAATGCTCGGATAGGCAGGTCGAAGGCGGGCAGGGGGTCGAGGCCCTGCAGCGGATCGTTCAGCTCCGGCCGGCGCTCGCCGTCGGCATGCTTCTTCAGGAACTCGACCTCGGCTTCGATGAGCTGGGCGTAGAGGTCGTAGCCCACGTTGTTGATCTGGCCGCTCTGCTTGGCGCCCAGCATGTCGCCTGCGCCGCGGATCTGCAGGTCGCGCATGGCCAGGCTGTACCCGCTGCCGAGCACGCTGAAATCGGCGAGGGCCTGCAGGCGCTGCTCGGCGCCTTCGGTGAGCATCTGGCGGCTGGGATAGAAGAAGTAGGCGTAAGCCTGGCGGTCGCTGCGGCCCACGCGGCCCCGAAGCTGATAGAGCGGGGACAAGCCAAACATGTGGGCGTCCTCCACAATCAGCGTGTTGGCGTTGGGGATGTCCAGTCCGCTCTCGACGATGGTCGTAGAGACCAGGATGTCGATCTCGCCGGCGATGAAGCCCATCATGACGGGCTCCAGTTCCTTCTCGTTCATTTGGCCGTGGCCCACCGCCACGCGAGCCTGCGGGGCCCACTTGCGGAGGATATCGGCGGTGTGCTGGATGCCCTGCACCTGGGGGACGACATAGAAAATCTGTCCGCCGCGCGCGATCTCTCGCAGGATGGCCTCCAGGGCGACCTCTTTGGCGAAGGGCCGCACGGTGGAGCGGATCGGCAGTCGGCCCGGCGGCGGGTCGTTGATGAGCGACATCTCGCGGATGTTCATCAGCGCCATGTTCAGGGTGCGGGGGATGGGGGTGGCGGAAAGGGTGAGAACGTCCACCGAGAGCCGCAGGGCCTTCAATGCCTCCTTGTGCTTGACGCCGAACTTCTGCTCTTCGTCGATGATAAGCAGGCCCAGCTCTTTGAACTTGATCTGTTGGTTCAGCAGAGCGTGCGTGCCCACCACGATGTCGATGGAGCCGTCGGCGAGGCCGGCATAGGCAGCCTGCTTCTCCTTGGCGGTCTGGAAGCGGTTGACCAGCGCCAGCTTGGTGGGGAAGGGGGCCAGGCGCTCGGAGAACGAGCGGTAGTGCTGCTCGCTGAGGATGGTGGTGGGGCAGAGGATGGCCACCTGGCGCCCGGCTTGGGCGGCTTTGAAGGCGGCGCGGATGGCGACCTCGGTCTTGCCAAAGCCCACGTCTCCGCACACCAGTCGGTCCATGGGGTGCGGCCCCTCCATGTCCTGCTTCACCTGCTCAATGGCGGTGAGCTGGCTGGGGGTCTCCATCCACGGGAAGGTGGCCTCCATCTCGCCCTGCCAAGGCGAATCGGGTGGGAAGCTGGCGCGCTCCACTCGGCTGCGTTCGGCATAGAGCTTGATGAGGCCCTTGGCGAACTCACGGGCCTCCTCGCGGGCTTTTCCCACGGCCTTTTGCCATTCACCTCCCGAGAGCCGATTGATCTTCGGGTTGGCGTCTCCGGGGGCCAGGTACTTCTGAACTCGGTCGAGCTGGTCGGCCGGGACAAAGAGCTTGTCAGGGTCCTTATATTCGATGTGGAGAAACTCGCGCTCCACACCCTCCACCATGCGCCGCTCCAGCCCGCGATAGATGCCGATGCCGAAGTTGATGTGGACCACGAAATCGCCTGGTTTGAGGTCCAAAACTGACGAAATCGGCGCGCCTTCGTTGAACTTGCGCTGGGGCAGCTTGAGGCGGCCGACGCCGAAAAGCTCTTGGTCGGTGATGAAGGCGACCTTCTGGCTGGCCCAGATAAATCCGCCCGCCAGGTTGCCCTCCAGCAGGTGCAGGCCGGGCGCGAACTCCTCCAGCGTCTCGGGCTTGATGGGATAGAAATCGGCCTGCTGGAGCATGGCGGTGGCGCGGCTGGGCTGGTCGGTGCAGACCGCCACATGCACGCCCTCCTCCTTCCAGTTCGCCATGGTCTGCACAAGCTGGGCGGCCTGGCCGCGATAGGGCGCCAGAGTCTCGGCGCCGACCTCACTTTCCTCATCCGCGCGGACATGGCTGGGCATCACATTGGTGCTGGTGAGCGCGAGCACCGGCACGCCATAGGGCAGGTGCTGGGTCGAGGCCATGTAGTCGTGGGCGGCGCTCTTGAGGATCTCGCCGCGCCCGGCCCGGGCCTCCAGTGCCTGGGCCAAGTCCGCCTCGGTTTGGCCGGCTTTGGCCTCCAGGTCCAGCGGCTCCTCCAGCACGAGCAGGCCGTCTGCGCTCAGAAAGTCCAGCGCGCATTCTGAATCGGGGCAGAGCAGAGGGCGGTAGAGGTCGAGCCGATCGAAGAAGACGCGGTTCTCCAGGGCTTCGCAGTCGCCTTCGATCATTTCTCGAAAGGCTCCGGCTTTGTCTTCGTGGAGTCCTGCGGCCTCGATTTCGAGGCTTCGGCGGATCATTTCGGTGATCGGCCCGGCCTCTTCGGGGAGCAGCGTCTCGCGCGATGGGCCGAGGCGAAGGCCGGGGGCGGGCTTCACCGAGCGCTGGGTCATGGGGTCGAACCAGCGGATCGATTCGATCTCGTCGCCGAACAGCTCCAGCCGCACCGGCCGCTCGGCGCCCATAGGGAAGATGTCGAA
>JBGSIR010000244.1:0-2271 GCA_041742415.1 Fimbriimonadaceae bacterium
GCCGAGCGCGACCGCCTGGCCGCGGGCCTGGAGGCAGTCTTCAACATCAGCCGCACCACCGCCGACCCCGGTCGTGTGGCGCTGCGCCGTCTGAACCGGCTGGAGCATCGCAACACGATCCGCGACCTCCTGCAGATCGACTATCAAACGCCGGACGACTTTCCGGTGGACAACGTCGCCGAAGGGTTCGACAACATCGGCGAGGCCCTCACCATTTCGCCGCTCCTCATGGAGAAGTATTTGGACGCCGCGGAGAAGGCGGCGGAGCAGGCTCTTCCTTTTGCCGCTTACCGCGAGCTGGCCATCGGGCCAAGCGACTTTGAGGCCGCGCAAGGGGTGAGCAGCGACAACGGGCTCTTCTTCTTCACCAATGCCCGCACCGGCATGCGCGCGGCCACGCCTCAGGCCGGAAAGTACGAGCTTCGCATCACCGTGAGCGCCACTCAGGCGGGCCCGGCGGCAGCGCGGTTTGCGGTGGACATCGATGGCCGACGCGCGCTCACCTATGACGTGGAGGGCCACAACCAGGGCCACAAAGTGGTCGTGCCCTTCGAGGCTCAGGCCGGAACGGTGGGGCTGGTCATGGCCTTTCTCAACGACTTCTATGATCCCAACGCTCCGGTTGACCGGCGCGACCGAAACATGCGGGTGGAATCCATCGTGCTGGCCGGCCCCCTGGGCGCCGAAGACCCCGCCAGCCTCAAGGCTCTGATCCCCGCTCAGCCCGAAAAGGGCCAGGAAGCCGCCGCCGCCCGCACGACTCTTTCGGCCTTTCTGCCCCGCGCCTGGCGGCGTCCGGTCTCGGACCAAGAACTGGCGCAGGTCACGCGATTTGTCACTGAGGCGGTGAGCGAAGGCGAAAGCTACACCCAGGGAATGCGGTATGCGGTCACCGCCGCATTGGCCTCGCCCCACTTCATCTTCCGGCCCGAAAAGACGCAGGGCTCGGGCTCGGTGCGCGACTTGGACAGCCACGCGCTGGCCTCCCGGCTCAGCTACTTCATCTGGTCCTCCACCCCCGACGACCGCCTGCTGGACCTTGCCAAGAAGGGCTCGCTCAAGGACCCCAAGGTGCTGGCTGCCGAAGCCGACCGCATGCTGAAGGACCCGCGCGCCGCCGACCTGGCCACCGCCTTTGGCAAGAACTGGCTCCAGCTTGGACGCCTCGCGGACCGCGAACCTGACCCCGAGGTCTACTCCGCCTTTTCCGAGGAGATCAAGGCCGACATGCTCACGGAGACGCTCACGTTCTTCCGGCATGTGGTGAACGTGGACGCCTCGGTGATGGACTTCGTGACCGGGCAGTACTCTTTCCTGAACAAGCGCCTGGCCCGGTTCTATGGAGCCCCGCTGCCCAAGGGCGACGGCTTCGAGATGGTGAACCTGAGCGCCACCCCGCGCACTGGAGTCATCACCCAGGGCAGCGTGCTGGTGGCCACCAGCAACCCCACCCGCACTTCGCCCGTCAAGCGCGGCAAGTGGATTTTGGAGCAGGTGCTCGGCTCGCCCCCGCCGCCCCCGCCCCCCGGCGCCGACAGCTTCCCCGAGGACGTGAAGAACGACCCCAGCCTCACTTTCCGGCAAAAGCTGGAGCGGCACCGCGAAAGCCCGGCCTGCGCCGGATGCCACCAGCGCATGGACCCCCTGGGCTTTGGCCTGGAGAACTTCGACGGCGTGGGCCGCTGGCGCACCGAAGAGAACGGCAAGCCCGTAGACGTGAGGGGAGAGATGCCCGGCGGAATTCAATTTGAGGGTCCGATGGAGCTGCGCCAGTTCCTCTCCACCCAAAAGAAGGAGTTCTCCGAAACCTTCTCGCACAAGCTTTTGACCTTTGCCCTCGGCCGTGTTCTGCGGCCGCAGGACGACCCCTATGTCGCGCAGGTTGCCGACCAGTCTCTCAAAGAGGGCATGCGCTTTTCCAGCTATGTCCGCGCCATCGTCCAAACGGACGCCTTCCGCAAAGCCACTGCCCCATGAACATTTCCCGCCGCACCGTCCTCCAGGGCCTCGGAGCATCGCTCGCTCTGCCTACGCTTGACGCCAACCTCGGCCTGAATGCCCTCAAGCAGTCCGCCGCCGCGCCCCAGCGCATGGCGTTTCTCTTTGTGCCAAACGGCATCAACATGGACCACTGGCGCCCCGGCGCGCCCGGCGCTTTGCCCGAACTCCCCGGCACGCTGAAGGCCCTCGACAGCGTGCGCGGACAGCTCAATGTCATTTCTGGCCTGGCACAGGACAATGCGAACGCTCATGGCGACGGCCCCGGCGACC
>JBGSIR010000245.1:0-4959 GCA_041742415.1 Fimbriimonadaceae bacterium
GGCCGCAAGCGGGGAATGGGCCGCGCCGTTGTCGGCATCAGCGGCGGCGTGGACAGCGCGGTTTCAGCGGCCCTGGCGGTGCGGGCGTTTGGCCCGGAGAACGTTTTTGGGTTCCTGATGCCCTATCGCATCAGCTCGGCCGACTCGCTGGCGCATGGCCATCTGGTCTGCGAGAGCCTGGGCATCGAGGGGCGGGTCATCGAGATCACGGGCATGGTGGATGGCTATCTTGGGCTGGAGCCCGACGCCGCCCCGGCCCGCATCGGCAACGTCTGCAGCCGGTGCCGCGCCAACATCCTCTTTGACCAGTCGGCCAAGCTCGGCGCTCTGCCCATCGGCACGGGCAACAAGACCGAGCGCCTGATGGGCTACTACACCTGGCACGGCGACGACTCACCGCCCCTGAACCCGCTCGGCGACCTCTGCAAGACCCAAGTCTGGAGCCTGGCCCGGGAGCTGGGGCTGCCCGAAGAAGTGGTGGCCAAGGCCCCCACCGCCGACCTCGTTGCGGGGCAGACCGACGAAGGCGACCTCGGCATCAGCTATCCCCGCGCCGACGCCATCCTCGCCCGCAGCCTGGGCGGCCTGAGCCCGGAGGCAATCGAAAGGGACGGCTATTCCGAGGCGGAGATCCGGCTGGTGCTGGGCAAAGTGGCCGCCACCCACTGGAAGCGCCACCTGCCCACCAGCGCCCTGCTCACCGACACGTCGATCAACGACTACTACCTGCGGCCCGTGGATTACTCCGTGAGTCCAGCCAGCCAAAGCTGATCAAATCCTCGCCTCCGGGCTGAAGTTCCCCGCATATTTGCCGATGAATTCCGATGGGCGCGGAGTGCGTCGGCGGCAATGAAGATTCTCCAGCAGGTTTTGAAGCACACCGACCTGATGATGGGCGCGGGCCTGCTGGTCGTCGTCTCGATGCTCATCCTGCCGCTCCCCCATTGGGCGCTGGATTTTGGGCTCGTCATCGCGGTGGCCAGCTCCATCGTCATCCTGCTTACCGCGGTCAACGTCACCAGCCCGCTCCAGTTCAACACCTTCCCGAGCATCCTGCTCCTCACCACGCTCTTCCGCGTTGCGCTCAGCATTGCGGCCACCAAGCTGATTCTTGGCTCGGGCGAAGGCGGGCACGTCATCGAAACGTTCGGTGAATTCGTCCTCGGCGGCAACTTCATCGTTGGATTCATCAGCTTTGTGATCCTGATGATCGTGCAGTTCATCGTCATCACGCAGGGCTCCACGCGAATCAGCGAAGTGACGGCGCGCTTCACCTTGGACGCCATGCCCGGCAAGCAGATGGCCATCGACGCCGACCTCGGCGCCGGGCTCATCAACGAACAGCAGGCCCGCGAGCGCCGCGAAGCCATCAAGAATGAGGCCGATTTTTACGGCGCGATGGACGGCGCCAGCAAGTTTGTAAAGGGCGACGCCATCGCCAGCATCCTCATCATCATCAACATCATCGGCGGCTTTGCCATCGGCGCCTCGCGCGGCGAAGGCGACGCGCTGACGATCCTGCAGACCTACGCCATGCTGAGCGTGGGCGAGGGACTGGTGTCGCAGATTCCGGCCCTGCTCATCAGCACCGCGGCGGGTCTGCTGGTCACTCGCAACGGTCAGGAGACCGGCATGGGCGGCGCCCTGGTCGGCCAGATCATGCGGCAGCCCCGCGTGCTGGCCAGCTCAGGCATTGCGCTCTGTCTGTTTGGCTTTATCCCCGGCTTTCCGACCCTTATCTTTCTGGCGGTCGGCGGAGCGCTTGTTGGTGCGAGCCGCCTGGGCGGTCGGCCAGAATTCAGCGGCAAACCTGCCGTCTCGGAGGCCGATGAAGCGGCGCCCGCGCCCGTTGGCCCGCCCTCGACGCCGGAGGAAATCCTCTCTTCGGTAGCCGTCGAGCCTCTTGAAATCGAAATTGGCTATGGCCTCACCGCTCTGGTGGACAAGCGCATCGGCGGAGACCTGCCGGAGCGCGTTTCGGCCACTCGCCGTCAGCTCGCGCTGGAGATGGGCTGCGTCATGCCGAGTGTCCGCATCCGCGACCACGCCATGCTTGGCGCCCACGAATATGTCATCAAGGTGAAGGGCGAAGAGGTGGCGCGGGGCGAGGCCGATCCGGGCAGAATCCTGGCCATTGATGGCGGCGGAGTCATCACCCCCATCGCTGGCGACCCCGGCATCGAGCCGGTGTTTGGCCTGCCCGCCGTTTGGATCGACCCCAAGCTGCGCGAGATGGCCGAGCGCAGCGGCTACACCTGCGTGGAGCCCAGCGCCATGATGGGCACCCACCTGGCCGAAGTTGCCAAAACCCACGCCGCCGAGCTGCTCACCCGCCAGGAGACCAACAAGCTGCTGGAGCAGGCCAAGCTGGATAACGAAGCGATCGTCACCGAGCTCGTGCCCGACATTGCGCCGCTGGGAGATGTGCAGAAAGTGCTCCAGCACCTTCTGCGCGAGCGGATTTCGATCCGAGACCTCGCCACGATTTTCGAGGCGATGGCCGACTTTGGCCCGCGCATCAAAGACCCCGAGCAGCTCGGCGAGCTCACCCGCGCCTCGCTCAGCCGCACCATCACTCGACAGCACGTGGATGAAAAAAACATCCTCCACTGCATCGCGCTGGATGGCGGCCTGATTCAGACTCTGCAGGACTCGCTCCAGCAGACCGCCGGCGGAGTTCAGCTCGCTTTGCCCGCTGGCACGTCCCGCCAATTGGTGGACGACCTCAAGGACGCCATCCAGGCCGGCCAGGCGATGGGCCACGAGCCCGTGCTCATCGCTCCGACCCAGATTCGGCTCGGCCTTCGCAAGCTTGTCGAGCCTCATCTGCCTCAGCTTCCGGTGCTGGCTTACAACGAGATTTCGGCGAATGCGGAAATCGAATTTCTTGGCACAGTGAGCCTGGCCGCCGCAGCCGCCGCATAGGGGCCGCTTCGTCGGCCATAATGTCCCTCACGCATGGAGAAGGACATCCGCCGCATTGTGGCGACCGACTGCGGTTCGACCACCACCAAGGCCATTCTCATCGAGCGCAGCCCCAAAGGCGAGTTTCGCCTGGTGGCCCGAGGCGAGGCGCCGACCACGGTCGAGCGGCCCTTTGAGGACGTCACAATCGGCGTTCTGAACGCCATCACCGAGCTTGAGGAGATCACCGAAGGCAAGGTGCCCGAGAACGAGGGATTTGTCCCCGCCCGGCGAACGCTCATCAAAGACGGCCAAGTGTGGCGGCTCAACAAGGACGGCCAGCCCAGCGAGGCCCGCACCGGCGACAACCTCGGCAGCGACCTCTATGTCTCCACCAGCTCGGCAGGCGGCGGCCTGCAGATGATGGTGGCGGGCGTCATGAAGTCGATGTCGGCCGAATCGGCCGAACGCGCGGCCCTGGGCGCCGGCGCCATCCTCATGGACACCCTGGCTGTGGACGACGGCCGCAAGGATTACCAAAAGGTGGAGCGGCTGCGCAAGCTGCGCCCCGACATCATCCTGATGAGCGGCGGCACAGACGGCGGAACGGTTGACCATTTGGTGGACATGGCCGAAGTCATCCGCCGCGCCGACCCGAAGCCTCGCTTCGGCGACATGCAGCTCCCCGTGATCTATGCCGGAAACATTGAGGCACGCGCCGAGGTGAAGGAGACCTTGGGCACGGGCATCGCGCTGAAGGAAGTCGACAACATCCGCCCGACTCTGGACCGAGAGAACCTGGACCCGGCCCGCGACGAAATCCATGAGCTCTTCCTGGAGCACGTCATGCAGCAGGCTCCTGGCTACAGCAAGCTCCTGGACTGGGCGAGCGAAGAGGTGATGGCCACCCCGAACGCCGTGGGCAAGCTCCTGCGCGAATACGCCATCAACGAAAAGATCAACATTTTGGGCGTGGACATCGGCGGCGCCACCACCGACGTCTTCAGCGTCTTCCTGCACGAAGAGACCGACGAGCGCATCTACAACCGCACCGTCTCGGCCAACCTCGGCATGAGCTACAGCATCTGCAACGTGCTGAAGGAGGCTGGCACTGAGAACATCGCCCGCTGGCTGCCGTTCGAAATCGACCCCTTTGAAGTGAGAAACCGGCTGCGGAACAAGATGATCCGCCCGACCACGATTCCCCATAGCTACGAAGACTTGCTCATCGAGCAGGCCGTGAGCCGCGAGGCCCTGCGGCTGGCCTTTGAGCACCACAAGTCGCTGGCCCGCAGCCTCAAGGGAAGCCAGCAGCAGCGCGACGTCGGCCAGATCTTCAGCCAGGCCGAAAGCGGCCAGACCCTCATCAAGATGATGAAGCTGGACATGATCATCGGCAGCGGCGGCGTTCTCAGCCACGCCCCGAGCCGCGCGCAAAGCTCGCTGATGATGCTGGACGCCTATCAGCCCGAAGGCGTGACCATGATCACCGTGGACTCGATCTTCATGATGCCCCACCTCGGCGTTCTCAGCGAGCACGTCTATGAAGCGGCCAAGCAGGTGTTCGAGCACGACTGCATCGTCCAGTGCGGTTCCTGCATCTCGCCAATCGGCCTCGGCAAGACGGGCGAGCCCTGCGTCACGGTGAAGGGCGAAGGCATCAACGAATCCATCACCTATGGTCAGCTCAAGGTGGTCCCCCTGCCTCGCTATAAGAAGGTGCAGGTGACCATCGAGCCGGCCAAGAACTTCGACGTTGGCGCCGGAAAGGGCAAGTCCTTGACCACCGAAGTCGAAGGCGGCATGGTCGGCCTGATGATCGACGCCCGCGGCCGCCCCCTGGTGCTCCCGGATTCCACCGAAGAGCGCATCGGTCAGCTTCGCGGCTGGCTCGAGGCCATGGGCCTCCCCCTTCCGTAAAGCCGAACCAACCCGCCCGTCCCATGCTGGACGGGCGGGCCCGGCGCTCAGGGAAGCGGCTTGCCGCGCGCGGCGATGAGGAGGGTGTACCAGTCTTCTCGGGTCAGGTCCAAATCGGCGGCGGCGGCAGAGGCG
>JBGSIR010000246.1:0-3037 GCA_041742415.1 Fimbriimonadaceae bacterium
GCCTGCCGCCGACCGACCGCCCAGACCCGGCGCTTCGCGCGGTCGGGAGCGATCTTGCCGGTCCAAAAATCGGTGAGCTGGGGCGCCTCCACCGTGCGGCGCGAAGCGGTGATTTCGCCCTTGGCGCGGTCCACCACAAACTGCATCCAGGAGCCCTGATAGAGCCCCTTATTCATCACCCCGGGCACGCCCATCCAGTCCCACAGCAGGTCGCTGTGGCCGTGGCCGTTCATGATCATCTTCACGTTGTAGGGCTCGATGATGCGGTAGAGCTCCAGCTCGTTGTCCACCCGCAGATCGTCGCGGCCCACCCAGTGGTGGGTGGTGATGAAGACGGGAATCTCGCGGCCAGCGTCGGCCAGGCGCTGCTCCAGCCAAGTGAGCTGCGGCTGGGCATAGGAGCCCCAATGGCTCAGCGGCACGGTGCTGTCGAGCACCACAAAGAGGCAGCCGCCCTTCTCAAACGCTCCAAAAGACTGCCCGAAAAGCTCCTCAAACAGGGGGATGCCCAGCGGAGACCAGCGCACATCGTGGTTGCCCGCCGCGTGGTGAAGCTCAAACTGCGCGGCCTGCTGGAACTGGGCATAGCGCTCATATTCGCTGCGCCAGCCATAGTCGGTCACGTCGCCTCCGTTGATGCCGAGCGCCGGACGCAGGGCGTTCATCTCCTCCAGCATCGCCAGGCACTCGGCCAGGTTGCGGTTGAGCGTGACGTGGGTGTCGCTGAAATAGACAAACCGGAGGCTTTCCGGCTCCAGCGCAGCGGCTTTCATGGCCAAAGGCGCCGCGCAAAGCGCCGCTCCGGCCTTAAGGACTTCCCTTCGCGAAAGAGTGCTCATGATGGTCCCACCCCGAGGGGCAGCCCTATGGTGGCAGAATTGCCAGGCCGTCGCCAGGGACAAACCTCCGGCGCCTCGGTCAGCAGGACCCCGGCACAAGGGCGCCATCTTGGCCCCTATGTTTGCGCTTGCGGCAGCCGCCGCCACCTCGATCCCCCATGTTTACTGCTGCGCCAATCACGCCCTCATGGCGATGGGCCAGCGCAGCGGCGCCGGAGTCCCCCAGCAGGGCATGCCCATGAGCGAGTGGCCCGACAATAGGCCGGCCGAGCTGCACGAGCGCGAAACGAACCTGAAGGGAGCCAAACAGCTCACCTTTGGCGGGCAGAACGCCGAGGCCTATTGGAATGTGGCCGGCACCGAGATCGTCTACCAGAGCACCCAGCCCGGCTATCCCGACGAGCAGATTTTTGCGATGAGCGCCGACGGCTCCAACCGCCGCCTCATCAGCACCGGCAAAGGACGCACCACTTGCAGCTACTTCTCGCCCGACGGCAAGAGCATCTACTACAGCAGTACCCACCACCTGAACCCCGGCCGCCAGGTTCGGCCCGACATGCGCGAAGGCTACGTTTGGATGGTGAACCCCCAGTTCGACCTCTTCCGCAAGACCCTACAGGGCGAGCTGGAAACCGTGCTGCGCAAGCGCGGCTATGTGGCCGAAACCACCATCGCCCCCGACGGCTCATTCATGACCTTTACTGGCGGATTCGACGGCGACCTCGAAATCTACCGGGCCAACGTGGACGGCTCCAACATTCAGCGGCTCACCGACGACTACGGATATGACGGCGGCCCCTTTGTGAGCTGGGACAGCAAGAAGATCGTCTATCGCCGCGCGCCCAAATTCGCCACCCGCGAAGAGCGCGCCGACTACACCCGGCTCTGGAAGCAGAACAAAGTGCGCCCCGGCCGCATGGACCTCTGGGTGATGGACGCCGACGGATCGAACAAGCAGCAGGTCACCCGGCTCCCCGGCGCCAGCTTCGCCCCCTTCATTCACCCCGACGGCAAGCGCATCGTCTTCTGCAGCAACTTCCACGACCCCCAAGGCCGCGAGTTCGACCTCTTCATCGTGAACACGGACGGCTCCGGCCTCCGCCAAGTCACCTTCACCCCCGACTTCGACGGCTTCCCCATGTTCACCCGCGACGGCAAAAAGCTCATCTGGGCCAGCAACCGCCAAGGCGCCGTTCCCGGAGAGACCAACGTCTTCACTGCCGACTGGGTGGATTAAGGCCGTCCAGCTTCTTCTGCACAGCTTCATTGATGCGGCGCTGAGCCTCTGGCGAAAGCCTGCCAATCCCGCCATAGGATTCCCGGGCAGCGGCGGGAATGCTGAAGGCATGAGCGGCCTGCGCCAGGCCTGACTGGTGCCGAATACTAAGGAGGATGGCCTCTGCGCTTTGGGGGACAAACTGCAGCGGCAGCCCGTTTTGACCGCCACGCCTGCGCATGAACTCGTCGGCGTGCAGCTGGTCGATGATCACTTGCTCAAAGGCAAAGCCGCGGTCAAAAAACTGCCCGTCCGGAAGCGCTATCCCGGTCATGTAGCCCTCGAGCTTCATGATATGCAGCGTGGCTTCGCCGACAGGCGGCCAGGTCTCCGCCAGCCTCACCGCCGGATCATTGCCGGGCCCCATCGAGGAGTTGAAGCCGGCGCTGGCCATTGCCTGCACCACGTTTCCGGGCTCATCGTCGTGCAATGCGGAGCCAGGCGGGTGGACAGCGGCGCGGGGGCCCAGCAGGAGCGCCCTGGCCTCATCGGGCCACCGGGAAATGAGCTCAGCGGGAGTCAGGCGCAGACCGCCTTTGCGCGCCGCTGATAGGTCAATCGAGCTCAATGACCCAGCGATTCTGAGAAGAGGGCGATGCTCCATGAGCATTGTTCCGAGCTCATTGATGCTAGGCACGATCCACCGCGCGGCCCGTTCTAGCTGGGCGTGCTCGCGCTGGGAGAGCTGAGCGGCGGCCATGCCCTCTTCCAGTCGAATTCCTTTGCCTTTGGCCAAAGCCCGAATCAAATTCTGCCCTGCCGCGCGAGGAATCCTGGATTTGCGGGATCCCAAGAGGTCGGCGGGCCGAAGTAGAGACAGGCCGGGCCGGGCCGCGATGCGGGTCGGCGCGGCCTGGGCGGGCCAGCGCACTTCACCCTGGCCAAACATCTGGCTCTGAAGCCCAGGCGCTAGAGCGGCGTC
>JBGSIR010000247.1:0-1956 GCA_041742415.1 Fimbriimonadaceae bacterium
GATCTCCAAGCCCGCGAGCGGCTGGAGGCCGTGCTTTCCTCGGCCCCCTCCCACATTCTGCACCTCGACGGCCAAGGCGAACTGCGGCTGCTGGCGGGCGGAAAGGAGGGCGGCGAAGAGGCGCTCGCCCGCGCTCAGGAGCTTGCCGGACAGCTCGCCGGGTTCAAAGAGCCCGCCGTGCGCCTGCTGCGCGATGAGTCAGGCTCCAAGGTCTGGATGGCCCGCGCCCAGCCGCTTGCCTCGGGCGGGGCGATCTTTTCGATTCAGGATGTCACCGAGCACCAGCGGGCTCTGGAGGAGCGCAGCCGCATGCGGCGCCTCGCCGAAATCGGCCAGATGACCGCAAGCATCGCCCACGAAATCCGCAACCCGCTCACCGGAATCCGCTCCGCCGCCCAGCTCCTGGCGTCCAGCCCCGAGATGAGCGAGGAGATGGCCGGAATCATCCGCGACGAGGCCGACAGGCTGGAGGAGCTCTGCTCCGACTTCCTCAACTACGCCCGCCCGCTGAGCCTGAACTGGGAGGACGCGCCCCTGAAGGAGATCGGCGAGCAGGCGCGGCGCATGGTGGAGGCCGAAGCCGAGGCAAGAAGCGTGAGCTTGGCCTTGAGGCTGGAGCATGGGCCGCCGACAATCTTAGGAGACAGGGCGCGCCTGCAGCAGGTTCTTCTGAATCTGCTGCGCAACGGGGTGCAGGCCTGCCAAGCCGGAGGCAGAGTGGAATTGACCGCAGACAAAACGGGGCTCGTGGTGGCCGACAATGGGTCGGGCATGACGGCCGAGCAGCAGGACCGCCTGTTCTCGCCCTTTTTCACCACCAAAGCCGCCGGCACCGGGCTCGGGCTCAGCTCCGTCAAGCGCATCGTCGAAGCGCACGGCTGGTCCATCAGCGTGCAAAGCGCCCCCGGCCAAGGCTCGGAGTTCCGCATTGACTGGCGCGAGGAGGCCGCCTGATGGGCAAAAAGCGCGTCCTCATCGTCGACGATGAGCTGAACATCTGCCGCATTCTGCAGGCCGCCTTTGACAAAAGCGGCTGGCACAGCCTGGCTGCCGAAAGCGGCGAAGCGGCCATCGAAATTCTGAAGAATGACGACGTGGACTGCGTGGTCACCGACGCCACCATGCCCGGCATGACCGGTTATGAGCTGCTGCGCCACCTGGCCGAGCGCCGCCCCGAGCTGCCGGTGGTCATCATGACGGCCTACGGCACCATTCCCCAGGCCATCCAGGCCGTGCGCGATGGCGCCTACGAATTCATCACCAAGCCCTTTGACCTCGACCACATGAAGAAGACCGTGGCCGCGGCGATGGGGCCGAAATCGGCGGGCAAAAGCCGCTCCGGCTCAAGCCGAAAGCCCGCCGCCGGAGGCATCGACTTCATCGCCGATTCGCCTGCCATGCAGGAGGTGGTGGAGACCATTCGCCAGGTGGCCGACAGCCGCGCCACCGTGCTGGTGACCGGCGAAAGCGGCACCGGCAAAGAGGTCGCCGCCAAGCTCATCCACCAGCTTTCGCCCCGCGTGGAGCAGTCCTTTGTCGCCGTGAGCTGCGCCGCGCTGCCCGAGACCCTGCTGGAGAGCGAGCTCTTTGGCCACGAAAAGGGCGCCTTTACAGGCGCCGACCAGGCCAAGGCCGGCCGGTTTGAGCTGGCCGACCAGGGCACGCTCTTCCTGGATGAGATCGGCGACGTGCCGCTGCCCATCCAGATCAAGCTGCTGCGCGTGCTGCAGGAGCGGGAGTTTGAGCGGCTGGGCGCCACCAAGCCCACCCGCGTGGACGTGCGGCTCATCACCGCTACCAACCGCGACCTTCAGGCGGCCGTGGATGAGGGCGGCTTCCGGCTCGACCTGCTCTACCGCCTGCAGGTGGTGGAGATCTGCCTGCCCCCCCTACGCGCCCGCACTGAGGACATCCGCCCGCTGGCCGAGCACTTCCTGGCCCGCTATTCGCGCGAGA
>JBGSIR010000248.1:0-9125 GCA_041742415.1 Fimbriimonadaceae bacterium
CCCGCGCGCCGGGCGGGATGACGGCGCTGCGGCGGATGGTCTTCACGCCGTCCACCGACTCCACGTAGACCGCCGGAACGCCGAGCTGGCGGGCCACCTCAAAGGCGATGATGATGCCGCCGGTGGTCGGCCCGGCCACCAAATCGATCTCAGAAGAGCGAAACCGGTCGGCGATCTGGCCGCAGAGCGTGGAGAGCACCTCCGGCCGCTCCAGAATGCGAAACTTCTCGACGTAGAGGTCGCTGTGCCGGCCGGAGCTCAGGATGAAATGGCCGCGCTGGATGGCGCCAGCCTCTTCGAGCATGGCCTCCAGGTCAAAACTGGGCGGCATGGTCGTCCAGCCTCCGCTCGATCTCGTTGCGCTCGTTGAGCAGCACGATCTTGGGCTTGATCTTTTCGTCGGTGAGCGCGAAGGCGGCGATGATAATGCGGTCTCCGGTCTTGAAAAAGTGGGCCGCCCCGCCGTTCACGCCGATGGTTCCGGGAGGGCCGGAGAAGGCGTAGGTTTGGATGCGGGAGGTGTGGTCCACCGCCCAGATGTTCACCAGCTCGCCTTCTTCGATTCCGACCGCGTCCATCAGCTCTGCGCCGATCTGGATGCTGCCCACATACTCCGGGTCAGCGAACGTGACCCGGGCGTGATGGAGCTTCGACTTCAGGATCGTGAGCAGCTTCATGGGCAGTGGGCTCTTGGGGGGCCAGCGGCTTGCGGCGGCGGCCCCAAGCGGCATAAAACCCGCCGAGGGTCATGATACCAACGCCCAGCCAGACCAGCGTGGTCAGGGGCTTGAAATAGACCTCCACGGGGTAGCCCGGCTCGGTGTAATCGAACCTGAAGCTGGCGGCCTGGGACGCGGCGTCCATGGGGGTGGTCATCACCACCTTCAGGCCGTCGCCCACGCCCACTCCCTCCTCGATGATCTGGCCCTTGTTGAGCTGCATCCAGGGCCGAATCTCGGTCCGCTCACCGTCCTCGCCCCACACATCCAGCACCGCAACAAAGCGCGCGCCGTCGGTGCCGGGGGTGCCCTCGGTCTCCAGGCGCTTATAGTGGATGTTCACGCCCTGATAGCGGGCGGTGGCGCCCTCGGCCACGGGGTCGGCGTTCGGAGTGAGCATCAGCGGCTCGCTGGCGCCGAAATCAAAGGGGAAAAGCGCCACATAGATGTCGTGAAGCAGGAAGCGCTGCACGTGCGGGGTGGCGTTGGTCTGCGGCTCGGCGTTCGGGTCGGCGGCAGGGCGGTAGTAGAGCCCCGGCGTAGCGGTGAACTTGCCCGCGGCCGAATCGAAGTTGACCTTCACCTCGTTGCTGCGGTCGGCAAAACTGCCCGTGGGGCCATCGTTGGTGATGGCGTAGCCCATCGAGGCCGTGAGCCGATTGTTGTGGATGAAAAGGGTGTCCTTCTGCTGGAAGCCTCGGCTGAACACCAGTCCCGCCAGCGTGAGCATAAGCCCGATGTGGGTGATGACGCCTCCGGTGGTGCGGCGGGCCTTGGGGTAGAGCTCCATCATCCGGCCAAAGTTCGCGGCGGCGGCAAAGATGCAGAGGCCAAAGACGAAGAGCATCCACGGCACGCGCGGCCATTCCCCGCCGCCGAGCACGGTCACCGTCTCGGTGAGCGCTTTCTGGGCGGGCCAGATGCTGTTCTTAGTCCAAAGCAAACAGACGCCCACGGCAAAGATCGCCGCCGCCAGCGGATTGATGAGCTTGCGGACGAGCTGCTTCGCATTGAGCCCGCGCCAGGTGAGAAACGGCGCCACGCTGATGGCCATCAGGAATGGCAGGAAAAAGACGCTCAGCACCGAGTTATAGAGGAACTCATCCACCATCTCGGGGTCTTGGCCCTGCAGCGACATCACCAGCGGCCAGCTCATGCCGATCGCCGTGACGATGCCAAAGGCGAAGAGCAGCCACATGGCGATGCCATAAAACACCGTCTTGTTCAGCCAAGTCTCCGGCTTTTTGAACTCCTGCTTCTCGCGGCGGCTGATGATGCCCGCCCGGATGCTGACGCCCAGAATTCCGAGAATCAAGCCGCCCATGAGGGCGATGAGGAACCAGAGGGCATTGCTGTCCATCTGGGCAAAACTGTGCACGCTGCTGTCGCCCAAAAAGCCCGACCGCGTGAGGAAGGTGCCGTAGGTGAAAAGCAACAGGGGAATAGAGCCGAGCACGGCGTTGAGAATCCGCCACTTGCCCGAGGCCTTCTGCACGAAGATGCCGTGGATGAGCGCGGCGCCGGCCACCCAGGGCACGAAGCTCGTGTTCTCCACCGGGTCCCACATCCAAAAGCCGCCCCAACCCAGGGTCTCATAGGCCCAGAAGCCGCCCATGCAGAGGCCAACGCCCATGAGCGTGACGGCGGAGATCATCCAGGGCCGCACGGAATCGACCCATTCCTGATAACGGCCCGTGATCATGGCCGACATCGCCAGCGCAAACGGCACCAGAAGCATGCCAAATCCCGCGAAGATCGTAGGCGGGTGGATGACGATCCAGTAGTTCAGCAGCGTCGGCATCATGCCCTGGCCATCGGGCGGGGCAACATGGATGCCGTCGATGGGCGCGTGCAGATCGAAGGGCGACTCAAACGCCTGAATGCCGGCCAATGTGACTAAGAAAAGCGAGCAAAGCAGCACATACCAGCGCCGATAGCTCCCCGCCGAGCGAAGCCCCCACACCGCAAAAACGGCGCTGAGCATGCCCCAAAGCAGGATGGAGCCCTCCTGCCCCGCCCAAACTCCGGCGAGCTTGAACCAAGGCTCGTAGTCTTTCTGCGACAGCCCCCAGATGTAGCTGTATTCATATCGCCCCGTGAAAAAGAGCGTGGCGAGAAGAATGAACGCCACGCCAAATCCGCTGGCGCCGATGGTCATTAGGCGCGACGACCATCGGCTTTCCGGCTTGAAAATCGTGACCGCGATCGCGCCAATAAGAAGGGCCATGGCGGTCCAAATCACGATGGAGCCAGCCTGGCCGATGAAAAGGCTCCAGGCGGGCGGCTGAGGAATCGGGCCGTGCGGGTCCATCAGGCTCGGCCAGAAAGCGGGGCCATCTCCTCGCCGCTGCCCGCCTCATACTTGCTGGGGCACTTCACCAAAAGCTTGTCGGTGTTCATCGTGCCCGCTGAATCCACCGCGCCAATGGCCACCACCTGGGCGGCCTGATCAAGGTTCGTGGGAGGCGCGCCCTGGTGCTTCACCAGAATCCGCCCACCCTTTTCGTCCGTGATCTGAAACGTCACAAAGCCCTGGTCGGAGAAATTGACCGTGGATTGATCAATCTTTCCGGGAAGGTGCACCGATCTGCCGACCATTTTCTTGGCCTCCTCCACCGTGGCATAGGGGCTTGCCCCCTGCGAAAAGGCAAAAATGACCCCGCCCAGAGCGGCGGCGCCGGCGAGAGCCGCCACCAGCGGACCCGTCTTCATGCCGTCTATTGTAGAACGACCGGGGCGAAATCTGCGGGTGTAATTCCAGTTCGTCCTAGTGGGACCCGCAAAGCTGCCCTAGAGAACTCGGCCACATGGGCGCCATAATGACGCCACCGTGATGGTTCGCTCCGGTTCTCTTCGTGGCCTTTTGGCTGTCTGTGTTGCCCTGGCGGGCGGCATTGGCCAAACTCAGCCGGCTTCTCAGGCTCAAATGGGCTCCTTTGCCGGCACGCAGGGCTATGGCACCATGAACCTGCAGTCAAACCTGGGCACCTTCCGCTCCATCGACGGCGAAGGCCGATTTGACATCGCCTTCAAGGGCTCGCTCCTCGTGAGCAAGCTCGAAGGCAAAGTCACGCCGGTCGGAGCGATCAAGAAGGAGTACGACAAGTACGGCCGCCAGGTCTACTTTGGCGAGGGCCGGCTTGTGGTCGAAGGCAAGTGGCGCGCCATCCAGTGGTTCGGCAGCAACATGCGCACCACCTGGTACGGCAAGGGGATCATTCTCATCCTGGGCGAGTTCGACAAGGACCTCAAGACAGGCACCTATTGGTATGAGGACGCGAATGACAAGGGCGCCTTCCCCGTGAATGGCGTTGTCACCCTCACCCTGCCCGAATCCATCTTTGGCGCCGGAGCCACTCCCCGCAAGCGCGGCGGCTAGGTCTCCTGTGCTGCAGAGCACCTTTTGCCACGTTCCTGGGCTCGGCCTTCAAACCGAGCGCAGGCTCTGGGACGCGGGCTGTCTCACCTGGGAAGATCTGCTGGAGCCAGACTCCTCGTGGCCGCTCGGGAGCCGCCAAAGCTCCGAAGTTCTGCGTCAGATTGAGCTGAGCCAGCGGGCGCTGGAGGAAGGCGTGCACCAGCACTTCGCCACGCTGCTCGGCTCCCGCCACGCCTGGCGAGCCTGGCCTGAGTTTCAAGACCGGGCTGTCTGCCTCGACATCGAGACCGACGGCCGACAAGACCCCGATTCCATCACGATGGTCGGCCTCTATGACGGTCAGGAATTCATCTGCCTGACTCCAGACGACGGCCTGGCGTCATTCCCCGACATCATCAGCCGGTGGGGCATGGTCGTCACTTTCTATGGAGGCGGGTTCGACCTGCCGATGCTGCGCAAAGCGTTTCCGCAGGTGCGCCTCGACCAGATTCACTTCGACCTCTGCCCCGCCTTCCGGCAGCTCGGCGTGCGCGGCGGGCTCAAGAAGATCGAGGTCGAAATGGGGCTTCAAAGGCCGGAGGAAGCCGAGGGCCTCACCGGGTGGGACGCCGTTCTGCTGTGGCGCCGACACCTGCGCGGCGATCCCAATGCGCTGCGCATCCTCACGGCCTACAACCGCGAAGACGTGGTGAACCTGTGGGTTTTGGCCAATATTGCCTATGAAAAGCTGCGCAAATCCGTCGGCTTCCCCGGCTCCCATGCGCCCTTGAGAGAGCCGGAAACGGTCTGAGTCACCGCGAAAAAGCCGAAGTCAGACTTCACGGTCTGCTGAATTTCGGCGCGCATCGGCGCCCCGGTCTGCAGGCTCACCCAGTATCGGCTTGCTCCCGACAGCTCCACCCACCCCTGATCCACCAGCCCGCCATAGTTGATGGTCAGGGCCTTGCGTCCGGTCTCTTCGACCCGAATCACCGCCAGGCCCTGCTCGGCGTCGATGGATTCCAGCGTGTGCTTTGCCGTCAGCTCGCCGGCGCCGGCTGAGACTTGGCCCAGCGTGATGGGGCCCAAAGAATCCAGCGTCAGAGGGGTGGCCCATTCCGCGCCCACCCCCACAACGCCATCGGGCAGCCGCACGCCAAAAACGCCGATTTGGATGGTCTGAGCCAGCGCCGCCTGAGCGAGGGATTCGCGCTGGGCGGTCGGCACCAGAGTCTCCGCATCGGCCACGGCCTCCAGCACCCGGCCCGCCAGGTTCACTCGGCACGATGCGCCAAGCAGGATCAACACCTCTTCCAAAGAGGCCGGAGGCGGGCTGGGGGCGCCTTCCACGGCCTCCACCTTGGCCGAAACCGGCGTGATTTGCACCAGGAACTGCCCTGCCGCCGCCTCCGAAAATGAGTGGCGGCGAACCCATGCCATCGATGTGACCGCCCGCTCTTCGGCAATGCCCACCACAACTTCCGTTTTGGTGAGGCTGGCCGAAAGGACAAAATCCTGATTTGGAACAGGCGCCAGCGCCAAGTTGGCCGCCCATCCCCCTGCCAATGCGAGCCCAGCCAGATTCATCGTCCTAGTTTGGACGCACAAAGAGCCGCGCTGCTCCCTGGCCTCATGCCCGATTCACGGATTTTCTAGTCTTTTTTCCCAAAAAGGTAGACAGAATTCAGCTCACTCTGACATGATTTAAGCGCACGTTCTGGGGAGAGCGCAAAGTGCAAATCAAAATCCAACTGTTCCGCGAAATCGCGATTCAGTCGGGTGAATCGAGGCTGGCCGATTGGCGCAGCGATGTTTCACGCCGGCTGATTGCGCGCTTGGCTCTGAATCCTGGGGAGGCCGTCAGCCGACGGCGGCTCATCCGCGACCTCTGGCCTCATGAGGCCCATCCACCTGCCAATCGCTTAGCGGTGGCCGTCTACCAAACCAAGAAGAGCCTCGATGCCTTCCAGCCTGGCTGGGGAGACATTCTGATGGCCGATGTCAAATCGGTCTGGCTCAATCCCGACATCTGCCAATCTGATTGGAGCCTGGTGGAGAGGCTGAGGGCCGAGCGAAGCCTGACGGTCGCCGCCGACGCCTGCCGCCGGATCGCCGAGCTGACCCAAGGCGCGTTTCTGCCCGGGATCGATGACCTCTGGACGGTGGCCCCCCGCGCCCGGGCCGAGGCGACCACGGCCGCCTGCCGGTTCCATTTGGCCGAGGAGGCCCTGCTCGCCGGTCGAACAGAGGAGGCTGAATCCCTTTTGGGTCAGGTTCTCATCTCCGACTCTGCCGATCCCGGACGGGCCATTTCCCTGGCCAAGTCGTGGGTGTTGGGGCTGCAGCAGTCCGAAGTGAGGGCTCAGGCCACTCAGAGCCTGCACCGCATCTCGCCCGGGTTGGCCGATTGTGTGCGGCCCGACGACGAGACTCTTCAATGCCTTGTCGTCTGCGAGCATCCCATCATGCTGGCCGATGGCTCCTCGGCCGACTGGCTGGCCTTTCCCACCCCGCAGCCGGCCCTCGACCGTGTGGAGCAGCTTCGCCTGGAGGGCCACGCCGGGCGTGTTCTCATCGACATTTGCGTTCTCAGCGGAAGCCGCCTGCCGCCGGGCATTCGGTCTCGCCTGCTCCGCCTGCCCCCTGGGCAGACCGGCTTCGGCGCCGCGCTGGAGGCGCTTTTGGTTAATGCGGAGTCAAAGGTGACGTAAGTTCGCCAAAAATTCATAGGTCAATTTTCATAATTGCCGCTATGATAAGGGCATGACGGCACAATCAATGACGATTCGCCGAACGCCCGAAGGCGTGGAAATGCGTGAAAACCGCCCCGAGTCGGTCTTCGCAGCCGTTGCCCTGGTGATTGTCATCGCTCTGGGAATCGGGGCGGTGTTCTTTGGATATTGGATCGGCATCGGCGTGGCCTTCGCTGCCGCCCTCGGGCTGGCCGTGCTGCTCCGGCGGTCTCGGCACACGGTGCTGATCCAGCTTCCCCACCATGCCCTGTGGGTGGATGGCGAACTGACTGCTGGGACGGGCGCTGTCACGGCCATTCATATCGAAGGACTCGGCGACCCGAAGCATCCGGGGCCCTACGAAGCCACCGCCTTGGTCGGCGCCGGCCAGCGAACCCTGGCCCGGATCGCCAATCGCGAGAACGCGCATGAGATTGGCCAAACCTGCGCCAATGCTTTGGGCGTCCGGCTCATCGAGCACCTCGACCACAAAGCCGCCGTTCGCTAAGGGCTCAGCCACTGCCCCTGCCAGCCATCGGCAGTGAGCGAAAAGGCCGCCCTGCGGTGAGCCTCATAGCCGAGCTTCAGAACTTCGGCCGATTCAACGGTCAGCCGGATGGCCGCGAAATTCGCCTGGCCCGGCTCCGCCTCTTCTTCGCTTGGCGCGCGCCCCATCAGCTCCGGCTCGATCCATGCCTCAGGCTCCGGAATCGGCGATCCCGGGCCCTGGCTGGCCAAGTAGCAGCGGCGAGCCAGAATCGCGGTGGCCTCCCAAGCCGCCTCATCGCCTCGCCGAACCTCAGCCCGGCACCTCAGCCGCACCTGAATCTGCTCCAACGGGTCATAAAAGAGGGCCGCTCAGCGGGCGTCGCGCTTGAGCACGGCCACCTTGGAGCTTCTCGCGTCAGTGTGGAATTGGATCCAAGCCTCCGGCTGGGCAGACCGGAGGACAACGATGCGGGCGTCCGGCTCGGTCGTAGCCAAAGTGAAGGTGCGATACGGGGATTTGCGCCTTTGCACACCCTCCAAAATGCCTTCCCAGGCCATCCGCCAAAGCTCGTCTTTGGTCAAGTTTGAGCCCTCATCCTGTCTAAATCCTGGAGCTATTCGACGATCACCGGCACCCCGCCCTGGGCGGCGACGCCGAAGAAATGGTCGTCTTTGTTCACGCTTTCCACCACGGCCTCGCCATTGCCGTCTGCAAACGGTCCGACCACCCGGCTCTGCTCCCATTCTGCGCTGGCGGTGTCGCGCCAAAACACTTCGTACCGAACTCCGGGCGCGGCCTTCCAGGTCAGTCGCGTGTCGTAGGTCTGCCGCATGTCCACGCGAAGGCTCTCCGGAGGCTCCGCCGCCGCCGCCAGGCTCGCCAAAACTGCCGCATTGGCCTGCGTAACGCGGGTCAAATAGTCAAAGTCCATGTTCTCCACCGTGTCATCCGGCGTGTGCTGGTGCGCCCACTCTTCATAGACTTCGATGAAGCGAACAGCCGGGAATCCGGCACGGTGGAATGGCGTGTGGTCGCCGCCCCGGCCAAACCGGTCTCGGCGCATCACCAGCTTGGCCGAGAAAGCCGGCATGGCTTGACGGATGCGCCAGGCGGCGATGCGCGCCAGCTCCCGGCTTCCCTGCTCGCCCTCTTCGCTGAAAATTCTCACCCGGTTGGGCTCGCTTTGGCCCCGCAGGTTGCGGCTGCTGCCCACCGTGTCGTTGTTCAAAAGGCCCTCCAGGCGCCACCCTTCGGCCTTCGCGCGTTCGGCCAGCGCCGTTGCGCCATAGAGCCCCTGCTCCTCCCCGCTGAAGGCAATGAACTTGAGAGTGCACTCATGCGGCCCAGAGGCGGCCAGCAGGCGGGCGGCCTCAAGCGCCGCCGCCACACCGCTGGCGTCATCATTGGCTCCGGGAGCCCGGGCGGTCTTCGGGTCGGCCTCCTGCAGGTTCAAAGAGTCAATATGCCCGCCCATCATGAGCACCCGGTCGGAGCGGCCCGGAAGTGTGGCGACGACCTGCACGGCCTTCGTCTCCTCGGGAATGCGGCGGCCAGGGGCGATGGTGTATTCCATCAGCTCCACCTGCATGCCATGGATCTTGCGGTACTCATCCGCAATCCACTCACAGCTCTCACGGAGCCCCGCCGAGAGGGTGTTTCGAGTGGTGAAGGCGGCCAGCCGCTCAACGGTGGCGCGAAGGCGGGCGGGGTCGGGCGCGGAGGGCTGAGACATAAGCTCAGCGAACGCCAGGCAGGCGGTCATCCTGCGCTTATACAAAAAAAGCCCCTGCCGTCTCGCAATGGAGCCGGCAGGGGCAGTCGGAAGT
>JBGSIR010000249.1:0-2162 GCA_041742415.1 Fimbriimonadaceae bacterium
ACCAGGCTTCAGCAAGCTCGGCCACCAGAGACAGCACTGGCCCGCCCGCCCGAAAGCGCCGGCGCACCTCGTCGGCCTCCATGCGCACCTGCCGGGTCACATCCAGGCCGACGCAGGTCAGCTTCTGCCAGGGAAAGCCGAAGACGATGGCCGCCGCCGCGGGGTCGCAGAGCATGTTCCACTCGCGGCTGCCGGGCCCGCCGGAATGATCCAGCCCCGCCTGCCCCCCGGGAAAGAAGACGCCGCCCATGATGCGCAGCTCCGGCACACGCGTGGCCACATCGGGATGGGCCAGGCAGAAGGCGGCGATGTTGGTGAGGGGGCCGATGGCCAAGATCGTCAGGTCATCGTCCGCCGCCTGCCTCAGAGCCTCCACGGCCCCTCCCGGGGTCTGCAAAGCCTGGTCGGCGGGCGAGAGGCGGTCGAAGGCCGCGCACTGCGGCTGGCCCGGTCCGCCTAAAATGGGGCCGGAGAGGCCGCTCCACAGGGGCACGCTCTGCCCAGAGGCATTCACAATGGCCTGGGCGATGGCGGAGCGCTTTTCCACAGGTCCGCTGACCGTGGTGATGCCGGTGAGCTCAATCTGAGGCTCGGCCAGCATCCAGGCCAGGCACACCGCATCGTCGATGTCGTTTCCGATATCGGTGTCGAGATGGACTCTCACTTAGGAAGAGTGGACTTCGAGGCGCATCGCGGGCGCCAGATAGTCTGAGCAGCCGCCTGGGCGGCGCGGGGGGCCAGCCTCCGGGGAGAGCTGGGCACGGAAATCGGGAGGCTGCGTGAGCTTCTCCGGAACAGGCGGCGCTGCATAGGTCAAGAGGGCTCTGCCCGAAGGCAGGAACATGCCTATTAAGATAGCACGGCCCGAACCGAGGTCCGGGCCTGGCATTTTTGACAGTTTTAGTGCGCCGCGATGAGTTTGTTCAAGTTATCGAGGCTCACCTTGACCGTATCCATCGGAGTTCGGTCGTGATAATTCTCGACTTCGATGACCCACCACTCGGCTCCGCTGTGCTCGCGCAGAGCCTTCAGCACCTCGGGCCAAGGGATGTCTCCTTCACCCAAAGCGATGGAATGCCCGCCCGAATGATCCTTGAGGTGGGTGCTCAGGCCACGGCCCGCCCAGTCCAGGATCGGCTGCACGGCGTCGCCGCCGCCCACCTTGCCGTTGCAGGTGTCGTACTGCATGATGAAGTCGGCCGGGGTGTTGGCGCCGATGATGTCCCAGGCGCATTTGCCGCCGTCGAGGGGCTTCATGTCGCCGTCATGCACATGAAAACCGGTCTTCATGCCGTGGGCCTTCAGTTTCTCCACCAGGGCCGTGAGCTCCACGCAGGTGGCCTCGGTGGCCGCCTGAGTGTTGCGCTTTTCCTCGGCGATCCACGGCACGATCAGGTTGTCGCAGCCGAGGGTCTTGTGAAGGTCGATGGTGGCGTCGAACTCCTCATCGCTGAAGGCCGCCATCCCCACGTGCGCCCCGCTGCACTTGAGCCCGCAGTCATCGAGGCAGGCGCGGATGTCTTCGGCGCTGTGGCCGTGGTATCCAGCGAATTCGACGGCGGGATAGCCCATTTCGGCCACCTTTCGAATCGTTCCGAGGAAGTCTTGAGCGCAGTCTTCGCGCACGGAGTAAAGCTGCAGGCTGATCGTTGCCATGGCGGCCTAGTTTAGCCCTGAATCCCGGCCAGCCGGGCCCTTGCCATCGCCAAAGTCACAGCATGTTTCACGAGGTGTCGGTCAAGCACCCGGAGGGCTAAAGCAGGCATCATGGCGGCATGACGCTGCGCGAATCGGTCGTTGAAGTCTCGGCCTTCGTTGGACCAGGCCTGGCGGGGAATCCGGCGGGGGTTTGCCTGCTGGATGGGCCCGCCGAACCCGCCGAGATGCAGGCCGTGGCCGCCGACGTCGGCCATGCCGAGACCGCCTTTCTCTGGCCCGAGGGTGGCGCGTGGCGGCTGCGGTGGTTCACTCCCGAAGTGGAGGTGGACCTCTGCGGACACGCCACTCTGGCCGCGGCCTTTGTGCTGAGCCAAAAGCATCTGGAGCCCCTGAGCTTCCTCACCCGCAGCGGCCCACTCGCCTGCCGTCTCGAAGAGGACGGCCGCCTGACCCTGGACTTCCCCGCCCTGATGCCCGAAGCCGCCGCCCTGCCGACCTCCCTC
>JBGSIR010000250.1:0-12458 GCA_041742415.1 Fimbriimonadaceae bacterium
AGCCTGCCGAGGCCGCCAAGCCGGGCGCGACGACTCCCGCCACCGGCGCCAAGCCCGCCGAAGCTGGCGCCGCCAAAACCTTTGCCCTCAAGCTCGCCACGGGCGATTCGCTGAAATACAAGACCAGCGTGAAGCAGGAAGTGAAGGCGCAGGGCACCAGCCAGCACATCGAATACGACATCACCCAGGTCTATGACGTGAAGAAATCGGCCGGAACCGAAGTTGAGCTGGAGCAGAAGGTGACCGACGTCAAGGTCGGCACGGGCACCACCGACAGCGTGAAGCAGTCGGTGACCGGCATGATGGACGCCATGAAGCAGCGCACCGTGCCGATCGTGGTGAAGCCCAACGGTCAGTTCAAAGGCCGCTCGCTGGGCGCTCAGATGAGCCAGGGCGGCGGATTGGCCAGCGACACCTTCACGGGCATCATCTTCCCGACCAAGCCGGTGAAAATCGGCGACACCTGGACCCACGAGCGGGACATGAAGGACGCCGGCGCGCCCGGCGATGTTGAGTGGAAGAACAGCGTCGTCAAGACGGTCTTCACCTTCAAGTCCTTCGACGCCGCCAAGGGAATCGCGCAGATCACCTTCACCTCAAACGGCAAGCCTTCCAGCACGCAGACCATGACCATGCCTCCGCAGGCCGAAGGCGGGGAGCCGATGAAGATGACGATGTCCAACAGCATGGACATGAAGGTGACGGGCACCGTTTGGGTGCGCATCAAGGATGGAGTCACCACCAAGCTCGACACCAGCGCCACCATCAAGATGGCGAACTCGGCCAATGGCCGCAGCCAGAACATGGATGTGATTCAGAAGCAGACCATGACCCTGCTCTAAGCCAGAGCAGGGAGGATCTCGCGCAGGTCCGAAATGGTCATGTCCGGCTCAGGCCCCTCCGCGGGCTTGGGCTCGGGCAGGCCGGTCTTGCTTCTTGGCGGCACATCGCTGGGGCGGCGAATCCATGCGGTGCGCCATCCCGCCGCGTGGGCAGGCACGATGTCGTGGCGATAGCTGTTGCCCACCATCAAAATCTGGTCGCCTGAGGCGCTCACCAGCTCCTCTGCCATTTTGAAGACGGCGGGCTTGGGCTTGCCCATCTTCAGCTCGCCCTCGATGAGAATCGGCCCAAAGTAGCTCCCGATGCGGAGCACCTGCACTTCTTGGCGCTGAATGTCGGCCGGGCCGTTCGTGATGAGGCCGAGCTGAAAGCGGCCCTTGAGCTCATCCAGCACGCCGCGCGCTTCGGGGAAGAGCTCCAGCGCCGCGGCTCGCTCCACATAGTAGGTGTGGCTCAGGCGGTCGGCCAGGTCGTCGTCGTCGTGGCCCAGAGCGTTCACCAGCCGCCGCATCAGCTCGCGCCGGGTGGCTTCGCCGCTGGCGCAGTACTGCGGATACCAGGTGCTGGAGCCCATGTCCTTGCCAAACTCGGCAAACTCCGCCGCCCACACTTCGAGCACCTCCTCCGTGGTCTTGCCCGGAAAGGGGTGCTCCTCAAAAGTGATGTTCAGGCCCTTCTTGGCCGCATCCCAATAGCCGCACAGGGTGTCGTCAAGGTCAAAGAAGACCGCGCGGATTCCAGGGAAGCGGATAGACATGCTGTAACAGTTGGACGCGCATCGCCGCGAAATTGCTTCCATTCCGGTGAACTCCGGGCCAAAGTGGCCGATTCAGGGGCACAATAGGGCCATGCTCAGGTCTCTTCTGGCGGTGTTTGCGGTGGGCTCCTGTTCGGCTCAGCCGGGTCCGGGTTTGGTGCTGGCCGCCGACGGATACCTCACCACTCCGGTGGCGGGGCTTGAGCGGACAGGCGCCACGGCCCGACAGGTGGCGGCGCCGGGGCAGGCGTTTTCTCAGGCCCTGGAGGTTGTCGTGGCCCAGGCTTCCGCCGAGACGAATGCCACCCAGCTCACCGTGCCGAACTCGGCGCCGGTGAAGAAGGGCGATGGCCTGCTGGTGACGTATTGGCTGAGCGGCCAGGCCAAGACCGGAGAGGGCGCCCGAGTTGAATTCATGTTTGAGCGCTCAACCTCGCCTTGGACCAAGAGCGTGACCCACCCGGCCACATCCCGCCCCGATGGCTCCTGGCGGGCCGTAAGCGCGGCCCTCCTCTCGGCGGAAGACTATGCGCCTGGCGAGGCGATGGCCAGCGTTCGGCTCGCCTTTGGCCCCCAGACCGTGCGGATCGGCGGCCTCCAGATTCAAAACTTTGGCTCGTCCAAGACGCTTGATGAGCTCCATCTCATGGCTACGGATGCGGCGCCGCTCGGCCGAGTGGAAGTCTCTGCCGACTTCTCGCAGCTCAAGCAGACCATGCGCGGGCTGGGCGGCAATTTCTGCCAGCCGCGCTATGGCCGAGCGGAGGCGATGGACGCTGTCGGCCAGTTCAGCTTAGACAACCTCGAGGTGGTGACGGGCCGCATCGGCATCCCGCTGAACCATTACGCGCCCTCTCATTCGAAGCGCATCTTAGATGGCCCGGCAGGGGCCGCGATGGAGGCGATGGCGATCTTGAAGAAGCGCGGAATGCCGGTGATCGCCAGCGTCTGGGAGGCCTCCGATTGGATTCTGCCGGGCGAGCGCGAGGCCATGGGCAAGGTTCTTCCCCGGGCGGTTTGGGGCGAGTTCATCAGCCTCACCGCCGACTGGATGGTCGAGGCCAAGCGGCGGCACGGGGTCGAGGCCGATTATTTCAGCTTCAACGAGCCGGACTACGGGGTCAACGTCAAGTTCACTCCGCAGGAGCTGGCCGACTTCATCGCCCAGGCGGCGCCGGTCTTCCGTCAGCGCGGACTCTCTACTAAGTTTCTCACCGGCGACACCGCCAATGGCTCGACGGCGGCGGAATATGCGCGCGTGCTGCTGGGCGACAGCCGCATCAAGGACGTGCTTGGCCCGGTGGCCTTCCACAGTTGGGATGCTCTTGCGGCGGCGGACGGAACCTACTCAGAAATCGCCGCCGTCGCCCGCCAGCATGGCCGGGAAGTGTGGTGCACCGAGGCCGGGCACGACGCTGCGCTTTGGCAAAAGGAGAACCCTTGGCAAAGCGAGGAGAATGCCCTCCGCACCGCCGCTGCCTACGCCCGCACGATCCGGCTGACCGAGTCCACGACGATGATGTACTGGACTTACCAGGACAACTATCCGATGAACGACGGCAAGGCGGGCTACCCGATCTTTCGCATGATGGAGGCGATGGGCCGCATGTTTGGCCCTGGAGACCGCATGGCCTCGCTCAGCCTGGGCTCCAGCGGTCTGGAGGGCGCCGCGATGCTGGACGCCGACGGCAAAACCCGATGGATGATGCTGGTGAACACCGGCGGCGCGGGCGAAGCGGTGGTCACGGGCTTGGCGCAGGGCGGCAAGGTCAGCGCCTTTCTTGGCTCTTCTGGCAAATCGGTGGCCGCAGCCGTGAAGAACGGCCAGGCAGAAATAAAAATCGGCCCGCGGGAAGTGATCTTCCTGCGGGCCGAAGCGAATTGAGCCGGGCTTAGTTCATCCGCCGAACAACGGCGCTGAAGTTTCCGACCGGCATTTCGGGAGCCATGCTGGCGTTGACGTAGGCGATCTGGGCTTCCAGGAGCTCGCCGGTGGTGGTGTCGAGCCACATCTTGCCGGTGGCTCCCATCGGCGCGGCGCCTTCCAGCTCGCTGAAGGCGAAGTCGATGCGATAGCCCTTGCGCGTGCCCCAGTCGTCGATGGACTTGAGCGTGTACTTGGTGCGGGCGGGCTTCAGGCTGAGCTTGGTGTCGGCGGCGAACTCGCGGGTCCAGGATTCACCCATGGTCTTCGGCTCCGCCGGATAGAGGAACTCGCTGACGCGGGTGATGGCCGGAGACTGCCCGGGCATGCCGCCAGAGCCCAAATCGCCGATGAGCTTGCCGGTTCGGTCGCGCTTCATGGTCATGACGGCGTCGGCAAAGGCTCCGGAGTCGCCCATCATTTCGGCGGGTAGCGGGTTGCCGTTCAAAAGCACGTCCAGGCTCACCATGCGCTCTTCAGAGGTGATGGCCTCATCCGTGATCTCGATGGTCTTGGACTCGGTGATAACCTTGAAGTTGATGGTCATAGCGCCGCCGGCCATGGGGGCAGTGCCCTCCATCAGATACCTCACGGGCTGGTTCAAAACGGGCAGCCACTTGATGGTGTGGGTTTCCTGCGCGGCCAGAAAGAAGGGAACGAGGGCAATCATCGCTGACATTATTTACGCTTCAGCCCGCCTCAGGGTGCAGCGCTGCGAAGGAATTCGCTAAAATGCCTCATATGGCCCTTGGGATGAGTGGCATTTTGGCGGCGGCTGTTTTGGCTGCGCCGACTCCTGCGCCCACTCAAGGCACGCTGGAGGCCCTCTCGCGCAGCTCTTGGCTGGCGGCCGATCTGCGGCGGCAGGCTTTGGACGGCGCGGGCGCGCTGGCGGCCCGCAACTGGCAGGGCGCCTGGACCATCAACGAATCGCTCTGGCTGAAAATGCCTGCGGGCATGCTGGCCGGGCAGTCTTCGCCGGTGATCAGCATTCGCATCGAGGGCAGCGAGTCCTCTGATCCTGACCCCGAGATTGATGTCTGGACCTGGCGACTTGAGCGGAGTCAGCTGGCCCTCCTGGTGGGCTCTCCGGTGACGGCCGAAAAGCTGGCGATGGAGGTGCGGCAGGCTCGGAAGGACCGGGTGGCTGAGGCCAGCCTCGCGGTGGCCGACGCCTGGATTCGGCAGGGCCGCTATGGCGAGGCGCTTTCAATGATTCAATCATCCTCCACCGCCCGCGAAGGGGAAGAGTCGATGCTGGCCTTGGCGGCGAGCGGCGGGCCCATTGCTCAGATGCAGCTTGCGGAGCTTGCTGAAAGGTCGGCCGTCCGCGCTTCGGGTCCGGCTCGTCTGCCAGATATCGGTGGAGCTGCGGCGCCGCCGCAGGGCAGACTGGCAGCCGAAGCCGCGCTCATTTTGGCGGAGATGGCCTTGAAAGAGGGGCGCAGAGATGACGCTCGACGGCGCCTTTCGCTGGTGCTGTCGTCTCGCGGGGATGATTCCTACTGGCTGCGCGTGATTGCGCTGCAGCGAAGGGCGGCCATCGAAACGCCGACAGGCAGCGGAGAATAGAGGACAAGAGCCATGAACGATTCAGCGAAGAAGCGTCACATCCTGCAGCGATTTGCCTTTGGGTCCAACTTCGAGGACAGCAAGGCTTACGCCGGCCTTTCGGTGGACCAGACCATTGATCGCCTGCTGGACGTTTCGGGCGAACTGCAGACCGCCGAGCCGCTTCATTGGGTGTTCTATGGAACCGAGGAGGACCCATTCCCGGGCTCTTACAAATACCGCAGCTACTGGATGCACGAAATCCTTTCTTCGGAGCAGCCGTTGCGGGAGAAGATGGCGATCTTTTGGCACGACCACTTCGCGGCCACGGACACCAAGATCGAAAGCGGCCCCATCATGCACGACTATGTGCGGGCCCTGAGGAACGATCCGCTGGGGCGGTTCCGAGACATCCTACACCGGTGCGTCACGACGGTGGCGGTGCTGAAGGAGCTGGATGTGCGCGGCATGAGCCGCAAGCTGCCCAACGAAAATTTTGCCCGCGAGGTGCTGGAGCTGCACACGATGGGCATTGGCCGCTACACCGAAGAAGATATTCAAAACCTGGCGCTCACCTTCCAAGGCTGGGGCTGGTTTGATGTCTATTACGAAATGGAGACCACCCACCGCGAGCGGATGCGCCGGGTGGCCGAAGAAGGCCGGGAATTTCACGCCTTTGCCGTGATGCCTTCCTTGGCGGGACGAAAGAAGATTCGCCTCTTCCACCAAGACCTGGAGCTGGACGGATTTGAAGCGCTGGACCTGCTGGCCAAGCGCACCGAAACACGGGACTACATCACCGAAAAGCTCTGGCGGCACTTTGCGGGCGTGGACCCTATGTCCGGCGCCCTGACCGCCATGCGCCAAGCCTGGGACCGCACCCAGGGCTCCATCCGCGAATGTCTTCGGGCGATGGCGCAGCACCCCGATTTCTATTCCGATGCCGTGGTCGGTCGGCGAGTGAAGCCGCCCATTGACTACTACGCTTCCGCCCTCCGGGCTCAAGGGGTTGGCCGAGACCTGGCGGCATGGGCCAAGGCCGACGACTCGAAGTTCGACACGCCATGTCCAGAAAACGTGTGGGTGGACACGGCCTACACGGTGGGCGGAGTGCAGAACGCCGGCATGAGCCTGATGGACCCGCCCACCGTGGCGGGCTGGGATTGGGGTCCTGGCTGGGTCTCCACCGACCTCATGACGCGCCGCATGGAGTTCACCGGCGCCCAGCTCCAGTGGGAGGAGTATCAGAAGGACGGCGAGAAGGCCTATCGCCCGACGGAGCGGGGCAAACGCTTGCCGAACTTCGTGCGAGAAAAGGCCGGAGAGGACCCGATGGCCATGGCGGCGGCGCTCAACGAGTACTTCGATGCCGGGCTTGGGGAAGAGTCTTTGGTTAAGGTTGGAGAATTTCTGAAGTCAACCTGGGACGGCTGGACCAAGGACGAGCCCACCTTCGCCTGGCGCCTCACCCTCGCCACCCGCATGGTCTTCTCAGCGCCGGAGCATCATCTGCACTGAAAGGACGAAAAGCTAGCGGCTCAAAAGGATTCCTCTAGAGCCGCTAGAACGTGGTGCCAGCTTTAGTCGCCGCCCTCTCCTTCACCGCCTCCTTCTTCGCCGCTCTCTAGGACACACCGTGCATATGTCCCAGAAACCGGATCGTAGGAGTCATCGCAGGTGTTTGTTCCTGGGACGAGGATTCCGTCATCGACAAAAACGTGCGGCCCGCTGCCTTGTTGGCATGGCTCAACGCCGTTTGAACCAAACTGAACACAGTATCCGATGTAGCAGACCCGATCGCAGCATTCTGATTCAGCGTTCTCGACAGAGCAGCATGCAAACGCGCTGTTGTAGTTGATTGATGCCTGACAGCCAAGGGCTGAACAGTCAGGCTCCTCACCCATTTCACATGGGATTCCTGCAGCCGAGGCCTTTGCAAAGACCGCGACGAAGGCGATGAGGAGCAGGATGGCCCCGAGTCGGTGCGGTACAGTGATCCGCGATTTGGCGAGTGTCTTTGTCTCAGGAGCCGAAGCTTCGCTCGGATGCTGAGTTGAGTGTTCTAGTTTGTCATGGGTGTTATTGTTCACGAGGTTCACCTGTGATAGGATTTACAAGTCGCGTATTCTGTTTTGGCGGAATTCCCCGGAGCGGGAAAATTCGAGGATGGCCTTTGCGCAGGCCTTGGAAAACTGATCCATCAGCCTGGATGCCTAGTAAGAACGGATCGGCTTTACGGTCTTGGTTTCGCGGCCAATGCTCAATTTGGTCATGAACATGGCACCAGATGAACAGGTAACTTGAGCCTTCTTCCTTGAACTTCTCTTTGAGTCGATCTCGGTGAGTTGGACCATCCTGCCGGGTTCCTAATGGAAAATCGGGTAGGCCCACCCAAGCATGCGCATAAGTTGTTAGAAAAAGGTGTTCGTAGCTCCCTTCAGGCGCCTCTGGACAGATCATCATCTCCTTCGTAACACCATATTGGAGGAGCGGCCAAGAAGTCAGCGAGTAGGCTCCTCCGTTCAGCTCAGGCGAGTGCGTCTCGCCGTCGTTGTCAGCTCCATAGGCCATGCTGGCAATGTACTGCTGGCGCATGTTGTTGATGCACGAAGTGTGTCGGGCCTTTACCCGAGCGGGAGCCATGGCGGCGTAGATGATTGCCGCCAAGATCGCAATGACAGCCAGGACAACCAAGATTTCTGTAAGGCTAAATCCGCCGGACCGGCGGGAGGTTAGGGGGTGGTTCATGTTTCTCCTTGCGGGCCAATGCCAAGTGATCGGGCGATGCTGGTCGGGTTTGGAAACCAAGGCTCGGCGCTCAGGACGAGAAACCATGCGCTGACGGCGCCATAGACTAATAGGACACGCCACTTCTTCCAGTGCTCCATGTGTTCCTCTGCGCAAGCTTTTACCCCCCCCCCCCATTCATTTGTCTATACTTGATTAAAGAACTGAAGAAAATTTTTCATTCGAGCTTTTTGGCTGACAATTGTTCCGGTGACCGGTCAGGCCGCGCTTGACACAGGGACCATCCAAGCGTTCCAGTCGATGAGCCATCACAATAGAGGCCATGGCCCAATTGATGGACACAAAGGCGTGGGGACCATCGGAGATCACTGCGCTGAGCCCCGCCGAGCAGGAATTCGTCGCGCGAGCGGCGCGGTTTGCCGAAACCGAAGTCGCCCCTTTCACCCGAGAGTGGGAGAAGGACCACTTCCCAGCGGACATCTGGACCAAGCTCGGCAGCCTTGGTCTGCTGGGAATGGCGGTGCCGGCCGAGCATGGCGGCTCGGATGTGAGCTGCATGGCCTACGCCGAAGTCTGCCGCATCCTGGCCCAAGCCGACCCCGCGCTCAGCATGAACGTGGCGGCGGTGAATGCCCTTTGCGCGGCGCACTTCAATGACTTTGCCACCGACGAGCAGCGCGCCAAGTATCTGCCCGGCGTGCTGAGCGGCGACATCAAGATGGCCTGGGGCCTCACCGAGCCGGACGCCGGAAGCGACGCCCGCCGGGTGCAGTCCACCGCCACCGCCGACCCCGACCGGCCCGGATACTTCCGCCTGAACGGGCAGAAGATGTTCATCACCAATGCCGGCAAGGCCGACCTGGTCATCATCATTGCAAAAACGGGCGAAAAGAAGCTTTCCGCTTTCTTCCTGGAGACTACGGACCCTGGATTCATCCTGGGCGAGCGCATCGAGACGGTCGGCGTCCGGGCGAGCTGGACCAGCCAGTTTGAGCTGAAGGACGCCATGGGCTGGCACACGCCCTGCCGCTTTGAAGAGGCCATCGGCCTGCTCTATCGCGGCCGCATCGGCATTGCCGCCATGGCCGTGGGCATCGCTGAAAAGGCGCTGAGCGAGATGGTCGCCTATTCCAAGCAGCGCGAGCAGTTCAACCGCCGCCTGGCCGACATGCAGAGCGTGCAGAACATGATCGCGGAGAGCGCGGTTGAGGTGGAGGCCGCCCGGCTTCTGCTCCACGATGCGGCCGCCCGGTTCGACCGCGGCGAGGACCCCGTGAAATGCAGCAGCATGGCGAAATACTATGCCAGCCAGGCCGCCAAGAACGCCACCAACAACGCGGTGCAGATCCACGGCGGGCGCGGCATGACCATGGAATTCCTGGCCGAAAAGCTCTGGCGGGACGCCAAGCTCACGGAGATCGGTGAAGGCTGCAGCGAGATCCAGAAGATGGTCATCGCCAAGCAGCTCATCGGCCGCTGAGGCCGGGGAAAACTCGGGCGGGACGGGGCAAAACCCGCCCGCCCTTTTCGTTTATCATCGGCCCTTAGCCGCAATGTCCAGCGCCCAATGCTTCGACGACGCCCTCGGGCGCATTCCGCCGCACAACACCGAGGCGGAAATGTGCGTGCTGGGCGCGATGATGCTGAGCGACCGGGCGGCTCAGGACGTGGTGACCCGCGTCTCAGAGGACGAGTTCTACATCCCGGCCCACCGCGAGATCTATCGCGCCATGCGCCAGGTGGCCGCCGAGAGCAAGGCGGTGGACATGCTCACCATCAAGAACGAGCTGGTGCAGCGCGAGAAGCTCGACACGGTTGGCGGGGTCGAGTATCTCATCCAGATCGCAGAGAGCGTGCCCAGCGCCAGCAACGCCCTGCACTACGCCCACATCGTGCAGGAGCACGCGACCCTGCGGCGGCTGGAGCAGGCGGGGCACGACATCGTCAAGCTCATCCGCGACCCCGAGCTGGACATGAAGGCGAAGATTGAGGCGGCCGAAAAGGCGGTCTACGACGTGGGCAAGGCGCGGCTGGGGCGCGAATTTGAGTCGGTGGGCGACCTGGCGATGAGCTTCTTTGACCAGATCGACCACATGATGGAGACCGATGAGCCGATTCAGGGCCTGCTCACCGGCTATGACGATTTGGACGAGCTGACGCGAGGCTTCTTCCCCGGCGAGCTCACCATTCTCGCCAGCCGCCCGGCCATGGGCAAGACTTCGCTGGCGCTGAACTTTGCCGTGAATGCGGCCCGCAAAAATGCGGGGAAGGTGGCCTTTTTTAGCCTGGAAATGGGCGGCAAGCAGCTTGTGCGCAGGCTCATGTCGGTGGAGAGCCGGGTGCCGATGAAGGCCTTCAACCAGCGCATGAGCGACGACGACTATCAGCGCCTCATCAACGCCTGCGAGCGGATGTATGGGATGCAGATTTATGTCGACGAGACCCCCGACATCTCGCCCTTTGAGATGCGCGCAAAGTGCCGCCGCCTCAACTCGGCCGGCGACCTGGCGCTGGTGGTGGTGGACTACCTTCAGCTAATGAAGGCCAGCAAGCGCACCGAAAACCGCGTGCAGGAGATCGGCGACATTTCGCGCGGCCTCAAGCAGATGGCCAAGGAGCTGGATGTGCCCGTGATCGCGCTGGCACAGGTGAGCCGAGGCGTAGAAAACCGCGACGACCGCCGCCCTCGCATGGCCGACCTTCGCGAATCGGGCTCGATTGAAGCCGACGCCGACGTCGTGATGTTCATCTATCGCGACGAATATTACGAGCGGCAGAAGCAGGGGGGAAGCTTTGCCAGCGACGAAGACCCGAACCGCGCCGAGATCGCGGAGCTGATCATCGCCAAGCACCGCAACGGCCCCGTTGACATGGTCCCCCTCGCCTTCCAGCCCTCCCTCACGCGGTTCAGCCTGCCCGATGTGCAGAGCAAGCTCGCCTACAAGGCGAGAATGCGCGACGGCGGGGTTGGCGAAAAGTAGGCATTTCGCCCCCCCCCCCTGGACTTGGTCGGTGCCATACTTGAAAAACAGTTGTTTCGAGGAGGCTCGATGCAACGCGAGAAAAATGTTGACGACAATGGTCCCACTCGCTGTTCTTGCCCTTTCTGGCACTTCTGGTTTGACTGTCAGCGCAGATGGTTGGCAGTATGCTAAGATCGATGGTCAGGGCTATAGTAGCGGTGCAACACTTCCGCCTGGCTGGAGCTTCTGGAGTCCCTCAAGTGGAGAAGGCGGGGGAGCATCGTTTGGGAATTCGATCGGTCTGCCCGGGCATCAAACGAAGGCATTTCACAAGACTTCCGGGTACTTGAATATCCGGTTCAAGCTGAGGAAGCCACTCAATCACAGCGAGCCAGTCTATTTCAGTTTCACTCGCACGGGACCCGCGAATCTCGGCTGCACATTGTCTGTGGATCAAACTTCCGCAGAACTTCAGCTTGGAATTCGGAAGATTGAGCGAACTTACAGTTTGACCAGGCGTCGAGAGCCAGATTATTCCGGGCAGTCTTCGAACGTCTTCAGCCAGAAGCGGACACTGGCTGTCTCCCATGACAATTGGGAGCAGGTCGGCAACATGCTTGAGCGGACAATTGTTATTGATGCCGGAGGTTCGTCCACGATTCGGCTCCTTGGGCCAGAATCACAGCCAGCCCCGCCCCCAGGCCCCGGAGGGCTACCTATCGGAGGGGGGCTTGACGACGCAGTAGGATCAAGCTCTGCGATCGTAAAGATTTTTGCGGCGGGAGTCAGCGATGAGGCATCCGGCTATCGCGGCGTTCGAGGAACAACACATGGCTTTCTGGATGCGCTCACGGCAGCCATTCAAGGCCCGAGCGGATTCTTTGATTCTTGGGGGGCCGACTTGTCTGCGGGCACGTTCGATGTGCCGCTTACCTCGACCGTCCCAGGCACCTATACTCTCCGCCTCCGGTCTGGATCGTCGCTCACGAAAGCTATCACCTTCACAGCAGGAGCAACAGGGCATGTGACTGGCTTGAACGGAATGCTCAAATTTGGTGATTTCAATGGCAATGGCGAGATTGAGGCCGCTGAATTGACCGCATTGCAGAGCCGCATTGGCATGAGCGAAGCTGATGGCGATCTTTGGTACTCGTCGATCTCAGGCTTTGACGAGGTCTTCGTTGTGGACCTAGACGTCAATCGTGACGGCGTGCTATCGGCGGCTGATGTTGCGTTGGTCCAGCCCTACGTCGGCCACACCAGCGACTAGGCTCCGCGCCCTTTGCCCCGCCCCCACTCGTCCTGAAGCCTGACGTGCCCTTGAATGTTCGGCGAAAGACGGAGGAGTGGGAGCAGGGGCTTTCGCGGTATGCGGCCAAGAGCGCCGAGAGCAGAGGCCGGGCCGTGGAGGAGGAGGAGGACCCGATCCGCACCTGCTGGCAGCGTGACCGCGACTGGATTCTGCATTCTAAGCCCTTCCGCCGCCTGAAGCACAAGACACAGGTCTTCATCGACCCCAGCGGCGACCACTACCGCACCCGGCTCACCCACACGCTGGAGGTCGCCCAGGTGGCGCGGACCATTGGGCGGGCGCTGCGGCTGAATGAGGATCTCATCGAGGCCATCGCCCTGGGCCACGACGCCGGGCACACCCCCTTCGGCCACGCCGGCG
>JBGSIR010000251.1:0-2095 GCA_041742415.1 Fimbriimonadaceae bacterium
GGCCTCTGCCCACTGCTTGCCGCGCACCAGCTCGCTCAGTCGGCGGAGCTGCTGGTCCAGGCTTTCGCCGGCGTCCTGCTGGCGGTTTTGGGTGGGGGCGTCCCAGATGGCGCCGCCGCTCTTGGCCATTTCCGCGCGGGCTCGGCTGGTTTCCAGCTCAGCCTGTTGGGCGGCGGCCCGCTCCTCCAGGGCCAGCACCGCGTCGTAGTGCTTGCGCTTTTCGGGGTCGCTGAGGACGGCGTAGGCCTCCTGCAGCGCATGGAATTCGGGCGAGGCCGATTCGGAGCCTTGGGCATCCGGGTGGAGGCCGCGCACCTGCGTGCGGTAGGCGGCTTTGATCTCGTCGGCCGTCGCCTTGCGGCGCACGCCCAACGCCTGGTAGTGGCTCCGCTTTTCCTCCATTGCGCCTCGAAAGCCTGCCTAAATTACCCGGATACCCGACCGCCCGCAAACCCTGTGTAAAAGCTGACAATCATATAGCCCACATAAGCCGCAACAAGAAGGAAGGCGAAAACGCCCACGAGCGTGGCCGACTGCCGCGCGCGGGTCTTTCCTTCGTCCTCGTAATACTCGGCAAATCGAATGAGCATCTGGTCCAGCTCGCCGGTCATTTCTCCGGTATGCAAAAGGTCCAGGACGATGGGGCTGAAGGCGTTTGTCTGCCGCATGGCTTCGGTGACCCCCATGCCGCTGTCCAGGTTCCTTTCAGCGGTGTGCACCCGGGCGCGGATCTCTTCATTGCCGCAGGCGTCGCCGGCCAGGCGGACGGCCTTTTGCAGCGGGATTCCGCCGCGATAGAGCGCCCCGAAGGCCCGTCCAAACTTGGCCAAGGCAAAGCCATGCGCCATGCCGCGAATGCCAGGAATGACCAGATACATGGCGTCAACAAATCGCCTCACCGCTGGAACGCGCAGGCCATAGGTGATGAACAGCCAGCCGAGAATGATGGCGGGAGTCAGGAAAATCCACGTGACGGGGTTGGTGAGCGGCGAGCTGAGCCCCTGGGCCCCCGGCGCGACGGCGGCGATGATGGCGTTGGCCGCAATCACGATGAGCACCGACGCCCCGATGATGGCCTTGGGATAGAAAGTCTCTCGGCGGATGAGGTTGCGCAGCTCGATGTCATCGCGCAGATAGTCGCTGATAAGCATGCACTGGTTGGAAAGGAACCCGCCCTCCTCGCCTGCCTTGATGAGGCCGATCATCATGGGCGTGAAGACTTCAGGGTAGCGCTCAAAGACGAAGGTGAACGGCAGCCCCTCCTGCAGAGTGCGCGAAAACTCGCCCAGGATCTGCTTGAGCTTGCTGCAGGACGTGCTTCGGGCCAGGGTGTCCACGGCCTGCACGGGGTTGACGCCCGCGTTCAGCATCACGCCGAGCTGGCGGAAGAAGAACTGCAGCGCCTCCATGCTCACGCCGCTATAGGCGGGGCCGATGACATGGGCGGCGATGACCGACCGCTCCTTCAGCTCAAACTCTTCGGCGGCGCTGGGCCGGGGCTGCTCGATCGGAGTTCCGGCGGGTTTTAGGGTGACGCGGCTCAGGCCCTGCTCGGCCAAGCGGGCCGTGGCCTCCTCGGCGGTTTTGGCCAGCAGAACGCCGTTGTCGGCGGCTCCGTCCCGGCGGATGGCGGTGTATTCAAAGGCAGGCATGGCTCAGTCGGCGGTGATGAGCTCGAAGGCTCCGTTCAGGTAGGAGGAGTAGAACAGGGCGAAGGCCAGGACGCCGCCGCCAAAGGTGAGGATCATTGTCCAGACGGTGATTTTGAGCCCCAGCCGCTTGCCCGCGCGTTGGGCGTCTTCGGCCATGAGTCCGCTCACGTGCTCTAGCGCCTGGTCGACGGTGCCGGTGAGCTCGCCAGTGGCAAGCAGCCCGGTGATGTCACGGCTGAAGAGAGAGCTCTGCTCGGCGATGTCGGTGAACTTGGCGCCGTCGGGCATCCGGTTTCCGATCTCGGCCAGGCGTCCGCGCCACCACTGGTTGGGCACGGCCTGCGCGGCGGTCTGCCAGGCGACGTGCGGCGAGATGCCGGACTTGGAGAGCATCGAGAGGTGCCAGGCAAACTCGCGCAGGTTTTCGGCGCGGGTGCGGCGGC
>JBGSIR010000252.1:0-4971 GCA_041742415.1 Fimbriimonadaceae bacterium
CCGCCGCATCCCGCGGCCGCCACAAGCGCAGCCGCCGCCCACCAACTCGTCCGTCTCATCTCAAATTCACCGGCACTTCCGGCCCTGGGCCCATTATGCCCAAGACTTCCCCATTTCGCCTTTGAATTCAAGCAGGCGCCATCCGGGCCGAAATCATCGGCCCCGGCAGCCGCCTCAAGGCCCGCCACTTTCGGCGCGAAGTGCTGAGCCCTGTCAATCGAACACTCCGCGCATTGAATTGCAAACAAGCGGCAAAACTTGGGACCAATTTGGGAATCGTGGGCTTGTCATGCGCCTGTGATGACGGCGATCCGTGGGGGAGCAGCGGTGTTCGCGGCAGGCGCTGCCGTGGCGGCTTCGGCTCAGCTTCTCGGCTTTGCTCCGCCAAGACCACGAGGCCTTTTCCTCACGTCATGATCGATGCCACAAGAGCGGCGAAGGTCTTCACTACTTTGCCTCACTCAATCGCTGCCCCTTCAGGCCGACGTCTAGGAACCTATTCGCGGAGACATTCTTGAAGCTCACGGTGCGTCCAGACAGAAGAGCGACGTGCTCGACCTTCCTAAGCCCGAAATGCGCCTCCAGGGCGCCAGAAGACTTGTAGGCATGATCGCCGTGAATCCATCGATTTCCAAGCTGCTTCGATCCTTGAAGAACCGTGACCTTAGCGCCAATCAGCTCAGCGCCAGCCACCCCGCTGAAGCGCATTCTCAGCCAATGGTTGTCCTGGCCAACGCTCTTCGAATTGATGAAGACCTTGTAAAGGAAAGCAGTTAGGGGCCGATCACAATATCTCGGCCTGTAGGCTCCTGCCGATAGCCGCCCGCCGAGTCCGAAACATAGTCCGTGCTCCAGCCTGCCCAGCCCTCGGGGCAGACCCGGGCGTTGGCTAAACCCAGCGACCGAGCGAAAAGAAAGGCCAAGGCTGCGCGCCAGCCGCCGCCGCAGACGAAGATCGTTTCGCGCTCGAACCGGCCTGACCCCATATGAAGGCCATGCGACTGCCAAAGCGCGGCCACCTCGTCTGGATGGCGCAGTCGCCCATCCGCTTGGACGTAGAGTCCGGCCGCGTCGTCGGAGTCGCCTGCGTGGATCGATTGGGGGATGCGGCCGCGGGCGTCCAAGTAGGAGTAGCCGCTGGTTTCGCCCCGGAACTCAGCCTCGCTGCGGACGTCAGCGATCCAGGCGGCGCCAGCGGCCGAGAGCCTCTCCACTTCGTCCAAACTTGCCCGAATCGAGAGGCAAGGCACGCCTTCGAATTGCGCTGGCGGTCGGGCCGCGTGGGCTGGCGCAGTGGGCCATTGGCTGGCCCAAAATCCAAGCCCGCAGTCCAGCATGGCCACTTCCCTGGCTCCCGCCAGCATGAGGGCATAGGTCACTCGCGCAGCCGCGATGGCGCTGTGGCCTGTCACGACGATCGAATCTGAAGCGCGCAATCCGAGCCTGCCAAATGCCGCCGCCAGTTCAGGAATCGGCAGAAGCCGCCACGTTGGCCAACCATCCTCCAGCAGATCGGTGTCCAGATAGATCGACCCGGGAATCCGATGGCCGTCCTTCGGCGGTCCCCATCCCGCCTCGATGACGATGACCGACCCGGCTGCCAATCGCGCCGCCAGATCTTCAGCCTTGACGAACGCCATGTCCTGGGATACCTCATTTTCAGAAAGTGCCTAACCGTCTGCAACCGAAGTCTATATGGAAATCGTTTGCAATCCATCGCTGCCAGCTGAACTTTATAGAATCAACCTGATCTCAAGAGATCTTTGTCCGCTGATAGAATCGATGAGGCATTGATCACACTATCAAGACGTCCAAGACTAACAGGCTGGACATACTGCAGGCAAAACACTCTCTCGACGGAGAGGCCCAATGATTCCCAATACAGCATCCACTCCTCTGTCAACCTGCAAGCGAGAGGATCTCCCGTATGCCCATTCGACACGAGCTTTGGACGGTTCCGCATGATTCACTGGAATCCCCGATGGCTCTCCAATCAGCTTCGCTCAGCAGTGAGCGGCTGCTCGAAGACATGATTGTTGCCCAACCAAGGATTCTGTCTTCAGAGTGGATGCTGATTGGACGCCAAGTAGAAACTGGACTGGGCGGAATACTCGACTTGCTGGCCGTCGCCCCAGATGGGTCCCTTGTGCTCATTGAACTGAAGAGGAGCCGCACGCCCCGTGAAGTTGTAGCTCAGGCGTTGGACTATGCTTCTTGGCTCCAAACTATTGACGCGGAGCGAATCGCAGACATCTATAGCAGGTTCAGCTCAGGAAGGAGTCTAGGAGCAGATTTTCGTGCGCGATTTGGGGTCGAGTTGGATGAGGCGGCACTCAACGAATCTCACCAAATCGTTGTTGCTGCAGCCCAGCTAGACCCCAGCACAGAATGCATTGTAAGCTATCTGAGCGACAGGGGAATCGCGATCAATGTCATGCTCTTCCAAGTCTTTGAGCTCGGCGATCGACAAATCCTCAGCAGGGCTTGGCTGATTGACCCGAATGAAGTGCAGGTCCACGCATCTCTATCGACCAGAGGTGGCGAACAGGAGCCCTGGAATGGAGAATTCTATGTCAATTTTGGCGCCGATCGAAATCGATCTTGGGAAGAAGCGCAGAAGTATGGGTTCATCTCAGCCGACAATGGCACCTGGTATACAAATACGCTCAACTTGCTCCAACCTGGCGATCGGATTTGGGTCCAGATTCCCAAAAAGGGATTTGTGGGAGTCGGCAAGGTTTTGGGCACCAGGACTGCGTTGAATGATTTCAAGATTGAAGGCCGTCCCGCAATTGATGTCCTGAACGCGAACTACTTGCGAGATCGCGCGCAGGATCCAGACCGATGCGAATACTTCGTTCCTGTTGAGTGGTTGTCTGTCGTTGATGAATCCGAAGCGGTTCAAGAAGTCGGGCTGTTTGGAAATCAAAACACAGTTTGCCGGCCGAAGACTCAAAAATGGCGCACCACGGTTGAGTTCCTGAAGGAACGATTTCGCATCGTATAGAGGCTTCAGAACCACACTGCAGGCACAAGGAGCACACGTTGACCGCAGCATCGAGTCGCTCAGCCAGGTGGGAGCTGGTTGCCTGTGTCGAACGGTGAACTGACTCGGGGAAACTGGGGGGGTGAAGGAAATTGTCGTCTCGCTGCGGGCAAAGGAAGCTGAGCCCAAGATCTCGCCGGACCTCTACGGCCACTTTGCCGAGCACCTGGGCGGGTGCATCTATGGCGGGCTTTGGGTGGGCGAGGATTCGGAGATTCCCAACGTGCGCGGCATCCGGTCGGACGTGGTGGCGGCGCTGCGCGAGCTGAAGATTCCGAACCTGCGATGGCCGGGCGGCTGTTTTGCCGATGAATATCACTGGATGGACGGCATCGGGCCGCGAAAGGATCGCCCGTCGATTTTCAATTCTCACTGGGGCGGAGTGGTGGAGAACAACTACTTTGGCACGCACGAGTTCTTTGAGCTTTGCGAACAGCTCGACTGCGACGCCTATGTCTGCGGAAATGTCGGAAGCGGCACAGTGCTGGAGATGCAGCAATGGGTGGAATACATGACATCTCCCGCCACTTCACCGATGGCAGACCTGCGCAGAAAGAATGGCCGCGAAGAGCCTTGGCGGCTGACATGGTTTGGCGTAGGCAATGAGAGCTGGGGATGTGGCGGGCACATGCGGCCCGAGTACTATTCCGACCTCTATCGCCGGTACAACACCTACGTGCGAACCTATAGTGAGCACAAAATCCAGCGGGTGGCCTGCGGTCCAAGCGACGGTGACTTCAACTGGACACGGGTGCTGATGGAGAACTCCGGCCGTCACATGGACGCCCTCGCCTTCCACTCCTACACCATCCTGAATGGAACTTGGCCGCCTTCGGGCTCAGCTACGGAATTTGGCGAGATCGAATACGAATCTTTGCTGCATGAAGCGCGCAAAATGGAGGAGCTTATTGTCAAGCTCTCTGCGATCATGGACGAGTTTGACCCTGAGAAGCGCGTGAACCTGGCAATGGATGAGTGGGGAGTATGGCACCCTTCAGAAGAGGGAACAAACCCTGGCTTCCTTCGACAGCAGAACACCATGCGCGACGCTCTGGTCGCCGCCGTTCATTTTGAGATTTTCCATCGCCATTGCGAAAGAGTGCGCTTGGCAAACATTGCGCAGATGGTGAACGTGCTGCAGGCGATGATTCTCACCGACGGGGCCGACATCTGCCTGACGCCGACCTACCATGTGTTCCGCATGAACCGCGTGCACCAAGGCGCCCAGCGGGTGAGCCTGGCGGTTGGCGCCGAGCCCGAGGAGGCAGGCGCGACGGCCTCGGCGGAGGGCAGCACGGTCTCGGTCTCCCTCACCAACCTTGACCTTGGCGAGGGGCGGACTTTTGCGATCGAGGGCCTTGGCGCCAAGTCTGCGACAGCGGAAGTCCTGTCTTCGCCTTCGATCACCGAAGTCAACCGCCCCGGCCAGCCGCCCAAGATTGAGCCGCAGCCTCTGGTGGCTCGAATGGAAGGTGGCCGGGTCACGGTCGAACTTCCGCCCGCCAGCTTCGCGGTGGTGTCAATCCAGATCTAGCTTCAAGGCAGCTTGATAAGCGGCAAGCTCGCGCTGGTTGAAGCAGGCGAATATCACCGTGCGCAAGGCCTTTGCATCGGCGAGAGCTTCGCGCGTGGCCAGGGCGGCGATGGCGGCCGCCTCCTGAACGGGATAGCCGAAGGAGCCAACGGAAAGACAGCACATCGCAAGGCTTTTGCAATTTCTCGCATCTGCCTCAGAGATGGCGTTACGGTGGCAGGAGGCCAGCGCCTCCGCCTCCCCTTCGCCGCCTCCGCGCCAAATCGGCCCGACGGCATGGATCACCCACTGATGCGGAAGATCGAACCCGGGGGTCACCACCACCCCGCCGGTTGGGCAGCCGCGTGGCGCAATTCGCTGAAGCTCGCGGAGCATGGCCGGCCCTGCCGCC
>JBGSIR010000253.1:0-2753 GCA_041742415.1 Fimbriimonadaceae bacterium
GCTTCATCTATGCCGTGAGCCGCACCGGGGTCACGGGAGCCGGAAGCGAGGCTCCGCCGGAAGTGAAAGATTTGGTGGCCCGCATTCGCCCGCACACCTCACTGCCCATCTGCGTCGGGTTCGGCATCTCCCAGCCCGAGCATGTTCAGATGGTGTGGTCGGCGGCCGATGGGGCCGTCGTGGGCTCGCACTTGGTGGCGATGATCGAGCGCACTTGGCAGGGCCGCGCCGGGCGGCAGGCCTTGGTCGACGAGCTGAAAAGGCTGCGCGGCTGAGCGGCTTAAATGGCCGCTGTGAACCAGACGGTCCACACGATCATGTAGGCGGCGCTGCCGGCCACGCAGGCTTTGCGGATGAAGGGCAGATTCTGGTCGGCGTGCTTCACCATCACCAGCCAGGCCAGCACCAGGGTGAGGCCCTTGACGGCGGCAAAGAGCCATTCGCTCGTTTCAATGAGCGGCTTCATCAGCGGGTTCAGCTCCACGATTTGGCCCTGCGCATGCAGGACGGCGGTGACCACCAGGTCAATAAAGCCAATCGCCATCAGAACGGCGAGGGCGCGGGTGGGCATTGCTTTCCGCAGAGCTTGGGCTCGAAATTTTTTGTCCATCCAGCGTTGCCTCATCTTTCGCGCATTCTACGATGAATGCGTCCTGCACTTGTCGCAGAGTTTGTGCCGCAAGCAGTGCATTGTTAAAAAACAGGCAGACATACTTGGGAGCCCCGGGCTTCGCTGTGGAAACGACGCCGCTCAGCGTGCTCACGGCGTTGATCGTGCCGGTCTTGCCTGCAAATGGCGTGCCTTTCAGGCGAGTCCGCAATGTTCCTTCGCCCGGCGCGGCCAAAGCGTTCGTCCAAAGGCTGCCAAAGCGCATTTCGGCCCACCGGTGAGCCTTGAGAATGGACGCGGGGGTGGCCAGGTTTTGCCGGCTGAGTCCGCTGCCGTCACGCGGTCTCATTTCGCCGGCGCTCATCACGCCTTCGCGAATGAAGAAGTCGGTCATCGCGGCGGCGGCCTGGCTGTATTCCTCGCCGGGAGCCAGCGGTGCGAGGGCGGCGGCGGCGGCGAGCATCAAATGCTCGGCGATGAGATTGTCGCTGGGCTCAAGGCATTCCTGAGCGATCTCGCGCAGGGGCTTTGAGGTGAGGGTGACGGTGGGCGGGCCGGAGGGAAGGTCGCCGGAAAAGGGGCCAGGAATGCCGCCCAAAAGTCGAATCGCCGAGATGTCGGGGTTCGGAATGGCCATGCGGCCGAGGCTCACTTCGGGGTCCCCAATGGCGCCAGAGACCGTGATCTCGCTGGTCCAGCGGCTGAATTCGGCCCGGAGCCGGCCTGAGGCGGGGCCCCGGGCCACGGTCACGCCCAGCTCGGCGGGCAGGGGAGTGACGGCGCCTTGGGCGGCTTTCGGCTCGAAGGCGGCGCGGTCATAGCTCAGCGCCTGAATGACCGGGGCGTAGTACCAGGGCAGGTCGTCCCATTCCCACGACGGCGGCGTGCCGGGACGGAAGGCAGACCGAACCCGGATCACCGAGCCTTCAGGCAGGGCAAGGGTCTTGGCGGCCGCCACAAGGTCGTCGCGGGTGAGGGTGGGGTCGCCGGGGGCGTCGATGATGGCGCCTTCCTGGGTGCGCCAAATGCGGGTTTGAAAGCGGAAATCCGGCCCCAGCACACCCAAAGCGAAGGCGCAGGTGAGCACCTTTTGGTTGCTGGCGGGAATCATGAGCCGAGAACCTCCCTGGGAAAACAGCACTCGGCCGTCGGCGTCCATCACCATCGCGCCGACCCAGGCGCCGGTCTGGTCGGCCTCGGCCAGGAGCGGGCTCAGGCGCTCGGCCAGGTCGGCCTGGGGGGCGGCCATTGCGGCGGCGAGGCAAAGCAGAGGCAGGCTCACTGCCAGGCCTCCTCGGCAAAGAGCGGCTCGGTGACGTGGTCGTGCGACTCCCGCTCGATGTCGTGGGCCATGGCCCGGGCAAAATCGGCCAGCTCAGGCACGGGCTCGATCTCGGCCTGCGAGCGAAGCGCCGAAAGAATCGGCTCCTTCATTTCGGGCAGCCACTCGTTGAGGTGAAAAACGGCATGCATGGCGCTTCGGCGGGCGATGCGGCTGGGGGCGGAGATGCACTCGATGAGGGCCTTGCCCGCTTCCGGAGTGCTGAAATGTCCGCCCAAAACCACGCCTGCCTTATAGACGGCCCGGGCATGGTCATCGGAGGCATTCCACATCATTTTCTTGGTCGCCTCCACTGCGCGGATCATCGCCTCGGGGTCGGGGAAGAAGGCGCCGGGGTCCTCCATCATGTCGAGCGCCGCCCACTGCGCGCTTCGCCGCCAGGGGTGCCGCTCGCTTCTGAGCACCACCAAAAGGGACTCGCCAAACTGCCGAGAGCTGGCGCGCTTTTCTATCTCCAGCCCGGCGCAGATGCTTACGTCGCGGTCGGGCGAAAAGAGCAGGCGCAGCAGGCCAAAAGCGTCGGCGGCCTCCAGGGGCCTTGTCCAACGACCGGGCAAGCCGAGGCCCTCGGCGATCGTGATCTGGCGCCGCAGGAGAGGCTCCATGCCCTCCCGCAGCTGATCCAGCATTTCTGCTTCAGTGCTGGCGGCGGCCTCGTTCCAGATGCCCGGCACGCGGCCCATCCACTGCCCGTCGGCCTGAGCCGTCTCAACCGGGAAGAGTTCGCCATAGGCGGAGATTCTGGAGAGCCCGGTCCAGGCGTCGGCCCTCATCCGGGCGCAGGGAGCGGGGCGCTCGGGC